>JAFAKI010000123.1 GCA_019235595.1 Mucilaginibacter sp.
TATCAGGCATAAAAAAAGGTTTTGACAATCTGCCAAAACCTTTAATCACACACTTATCAATCCCTATTATAAATTTAACTTAGTCATGATCATGATAGTCGTGGTCGTAGTGATCACGATCATAGCGGTCATGATCATAACGTTCATGATGCCTGTAATGGTGATAACCGTCGTAATCCTCGCGCACAATACAACCAGAGGTAACAGATACTATTAATATGGCGACGAGTGCTAATCCTGCAAATTTCCTTTTCATGATATTTCGATTTAAATTTTTTTACTGATCCGCCTGTCTTTTGCAGATCGTTATAGTTTAGATGTAAGAATTTTTAAAAGGATTAATATTCATCATATTGTTACAGTAGTTCTAATTGATTTTTAATGTGAAGGTTAGAATAACATTTGTTTAAGATAAATTTTTATCAATTTTGCATCCCGATATGCAAAAAGGTAGGTTATTGATTATTGATGACGAGGAGCGGTTGAGAAACCTGCTTGCCCGAATCCTTCAATTAGAAGGTTATGAGGTGGTTACAGCAGCTAATGGAAAAGAGGGGGTGCGGAAATTACAACAGGAATCTTTTCATGTTGTACTGAGCGACGTAAAGCTGCCCGATATAAATGGAATTGAACTTACTGAAAAGATAAAAACCAATTGGCCATCTACCGAAGTAATTGTGCTTACAGCCTTCGGTACTATTAATGACGGGGTAAAGGCAATTAAATCGGGTGCGTTTGATTATATCACCAAGGGCGACGATAACGAAAGGATTATACCGCTGGTAAGCAGGGCAATGGATAAGTCGCTCCTGCAGCAACGCGTGCAGGAACTGGAAGGCAAGCTGAATAATAAGTTCGGGTTCGATCGTATTATGGGTAAATCTGCAGCGATAACGGAGGTGGTTAAGCTCGCTCAGAAAGTAGCTTTATCAGATACAACGGTTTTACTGTTAGGGGAGACGGGCACGGGTAAAGAAGTTTTTGCCGAAGCCATTCACCAGGCAAGTAATCGTAGCGCAAAATCGTTTGTGGCTGTAAATTGCAGCGCTTTTACAAAGGAGCTATTGGAGAGCGAACTATTCGGTCACAAGGCCGGCGCATTTACCGGGGCAACCAAAGACAAAAAGGGCTTGTTTGAAGAGGCCAATGGCGGCACTATATTCCTTGACGAGATTGGCGAACTCGATCACGAACTACAGGCGAAATTACTCCGCGTACTCGAATCGCAGCAATTCCTCAAAATAGGGGATACCAAACCTACTTCGGTTAACGTGCGAATTTTAGCGGCTACTAACCGCAACCTGCAAAAAGAGAGCGAAGAAAATCATTTTCGGTCTGATTTGTTTTACCGCTTATCCGTCTTTCAGATCACGCTACCTGCCCTACGCGAACGTAAAAAGGACATCGGTTTACTAGCTGAATATTTCATGTTGTATTTCGCTGCTAAGGTCAATAAGCAGATCACATCCCTGTCAAAAACTTTTATCGAAAAACTGGAAGCTTACAGTTGGCCAGGTAACATACGTGAGCTGAAAAATGTGATAGAACGCGCAGTGATCCTTTGCGATAGCAATGAACTGGATGAGACATTGCTGCCTTATGAAATTCAGCACATATCCCCCCTGCTGCCTAATCAGGCCCTTTCGGCATTCGATCTGTCCTCCGTTGAAAAACTGCATATCCAGCGTGTCCTTAACCACACTCACGGCAACCGCGCCGAATCTGCCAGACTTCTCAATATCGGTATTGCTACCCTCTACCGTAAGCTAAAAGAATATGGACTGGAGTAATTTCGGAATTTCCTAAATCATATTAATTGTAATTCAGACAAATAATCTATATTTAGCGGAACCAATTATCTTATTTATGAGTTCCCGTAGAGATTTCCTTCAAAAGTCAGCTTTATTAGCAGGTGGCACCATTATGGCTTCTGCCTTAAATAACCAGGCCTTCGCCATTTTTAAAAATCGTATCGCTCCTTCCGATCAGTTAAATATCGGGGCAATCGGTATCAATGGTATGGGTTGGGCCGATACTACTGCAGCGTTAAAAATTCCCGGTGTAAACCTTGTGGCTATTTGTGACGTGGACAAAAGTGTAATGGACAAGCGAATGGCGGATTACACAAAAATGGGCTATGACGCATCAAAAGTTCGTCGTTATGATGACTATCGCGCCTTGCTGGATCAGAAGGATATTGATGCGGTAATTATTGGTACGCCTGATCATTGGCACGCCATGATCATGATGCACGCTTGCGAGGCCGGCAAAGATGTTTATGTGGAAAAGCCAGTTGGAAACTCAATCGGCGAATGCCGGGCGATGGTGGCAGCGCAGCAAAAATATAACAAAGTGGTTCAGGCGGGGCAATGGCAACGCAGTCAGCAACATTTTAGAGACGCAGTTGATTTTGTTCAAAGCGGGCAACTGGGTAATATCCGTACAGTGAAGGTTTGGTGCTACCAGGGATGGATGCGCCCTGCTCCAGTAGTGCAGGATAGCGCCGCTCCGGCTGGAGTGAATTATGCAGCATGGCTTGGCCCGGCAAAAACGGTGCCCTTCAACTCCAGTCGTTTTCACTTCAATTTCCGTTGGTTCTGGGACTATGCGGGCGGCTTGATGACCGACTGGGGCGTTCACCTCCTGGATTATGGTCTGCTGGGTATGAAATCACCAGTGCCAAAATCTGTTTCGGCCCTTGGCGGCAGATTTGCCTATCCTGATCTCTTTGAAGAAACACCTGATACTTTGACCACTTTATATGAGTTTGAAGGCTTTAATATGGTTTGGGACTCAGCAATGGGCATCGATAATGGTTCCTATGGCCGCGATCACGGTATAGCCTACATCGGCAATAATGGTACGTTGATCCTGAACCGGGGAGGCTGGGAAGTAATTGAAGAGCGCCAGAGCAAAAGTAAAGTTGCCAAACCTTTTGTTGCCCAGTCAGACAACGGCCTGGATAAGCATTTGGAAAACTTTGTGAGCGTAGTAAAATCCCGCAAGCTGGAAGATTTGCATTGCCCTATTCAGGCCGGGGCCCATGTAGCCACGGTAGCCCAAATGGGGAACATCTCTTACCGCAGCGGCAAAAAACTGGAATGGAACGATACCGAAGGAGTATTTACTGATCATGCCATCAACAAACAATATTTGATGAAGGAATATCACAACGGATATAAATTGCCGAAAGTGTGATATCGGATTTTGAATCTTAGATTTCGGATTAATATTTTATTCTGTTAATTCTTTAATTCAATAAACGGCGAAGCCCTTGAGCGCAGCCCAAAACAAACAACTCGCGAAAAATTCTGATTCAGACATTGCCATCTCGATTTCCACCCTCTCATTTTAATAGAAGCCTATCATTTTGATAGGTTTTTTCTTTTTGTCATCGTTTAGTAACTATTTAAAATTTAGGTATTCTTTTGATTTAAAGCATTTTGCTTTGAGGAATTCATTTGTGGCACCGTCTTGGTGTGTAGATGCCAAAATCAGATCGAGATAGGTGTATCCCGAGATTTCTATGAAGAAGCAAAATTTGAAATACCGGACAAAAGACATCTTCGCAATCGTCTTTTCCTGGCTCCTGGCAATACTTATTCTCTATGTGATCTTTTTAAAAGTCAAGATATTCTTTCACACTTTTTAAAAAACTCTAATTAAATAACAAAATCATGGATACAGTATACACCATAATTTATCTTCTGACCTTTGCGGTCATCTTCTGGATCTTCTTCAAAGCAGTTAACTATTTCGAAAAAATCTAAAACTATGTTAGCACTATTCATTGTAGCCGTAGCCGTATTCATTTACATGGTCTATGTGCTTTTAAAACCCGAAAAATTTTAATACTTAACCCATGAACACTGAACTATTAGGCGTAATTTTTACTTATTTACTCACCCTGGCAATTGCCATAGTGTTGGGTAAACATATTGCCCGTGTTTTTAAGGGCGAAAAAAACTGGCTCGATTTTATGAGCCCGGTCGAAAGGTTCATTTTCCGTTTTAGCGGCATCGACACTAAACGCGAAATGAACTGGAAACAGCATTTATATGCATTATTGACTATAAACTCAATATGGCTTATTTATGCATTTGTATGCTTAATAAGTCAGGCGCACTTACCATTAAACCCGGATGGCAACCCTAATCAAACTCCTGATCTGGCGTTTAATACCGCTATTAGCTTTTTAACTAATACCAATATGCAGGATTATTCGGGTGAAAGCCTTGCTACTTATTTTACACAGCATTTTGTGTTTATGTTCCTGCACTTTGCATCGGCTGCAACGGGTATTGCTGCATTGCTGGTGGTATTCAGGGCATTGAAAGATAAAGTAACCGATAAGCTTGGTAATTTCTGGGACTACTTTGTAAAAAGCATCACCCGTATCTTGTTGCCTATCTCCTTTGTAATCGCTGTCATCCTTGCTTTTAATGGAATGCCTACCAGCTATAAAGGTAAAGATACTGTTATAGGTATGCAGGGCGATACCGTGCATGTTTCGCGCGGACCAGTTGCAGCTATGGTTGCCATTAAACACCTGGGAACCAATGGCGGCGGTTGGTTTGGCGCTAACTCTGCGCACCCACTTGAAAATCCAAATTATTTGACAAATACTACTGAGCTGGTTGCCCAGTTAATTATACCTATCGCCCTGGTATTCGCCCTTGGCTTCTATTTGAATAAGAAGAAGTTTTCTTATGTTATTTATGGGGTGATGACGGTAGGCACCCTGCTATTCCTGCTTCCAACGATAGCTGCGGAGGTACAGGGAAATCCTGCAATAGCGAAACTTGGGGTAAGCCAAACCACGGGTGCGATGGAAGGTAAAGAAGTGCGTTTCGGCCCTTTGAATACCGCTTACTGGTGTATAATGACAACCGTTACATCAACAGGTTCAACAAACTCGATGCATGATAGTGCAATGCCGATTTCGGGCGCTATGATGATGATGGGTATGATGGTCAACGCCTTTTATGGTGGTTGCGGGGTTGGTTTCCTCAACTTTTACATCTTTATCATTATTGCCGTCTTTATATCAGGCTTAATGGTTGGACGAACGCCGGAATTTTTTGGACGAAAAATTGAGGCCCGCGAAATGAAGATAGCATCGCTAATCGCCTTATTACACCCTTTTATCATTTTAGTAGGCACAGCTTTATCATCATATGTGCTGGTACACTTTCCTAATGCTAACTGGTCAGTTAAGCCGTCGGCGTGGCTTAATAATCCCGGGTACCATGGGTTCTCGGAGATGTTATATCAATATTCATCTGCGGCAGCTAATAACGGATCCGGCTTTGCTGGCTTAACAGCTAACAATCTATTTTGGAATATAAGCACCGGGATTGTAATGATCTTGGGCCGTTTTTTGCCAATCATAGGCCCTGTTGCTATTGCCGGTATATTGGCCAATAAAAAATTTGTACCAGAGTCGGCAGGTACGCTAAAAAGCGATACTTCAACTTTCGGGATAATGATTTATGCGGTGATTATCATCATAGCTGCGTTAGCATTTTTCCCTGCTTTGGCTTTAGGACCTATTGCCGAACATTTCTCACTTAAATAATCTGAAGAGCTTGTCATGAAATCAAAACAAAATACATTATTCCAGGGCGATCAGGTAAAAGAGGCTTTAAAGCATGCTTTTGTTAAGCTTGATCCCCGTGTCCTGGTGCGCAATCCGGTGATGTTCACCGTGGAGATTGGCACCGTAGTAATGCTTATAGTAACTATATTTTCTTTTACTAATAACAGCCAGGGCAGCTTTGGCTATAACTTTACCATATTCCTGGTTTTATTGCTGACTGTATTATTTGCCAATTTTGCTGAAGCAATTGCCGAAGCCCGTGGTAAGGCACAAGCCGAAAGCTTGCGCAAAACCCGCGAAGAAACACCTGCACGCTTGCTGGTTGATGGCAAAGAAAGCAGCGTAATGTCATCAAGTCTAAGAAAAGGCGATATTTTTCTTTGCGAAGCTGGTGACACTATCCCAACTGATGGCGAGATCATTGAGGGCATTGCTACTATCGACGAATCAGCCATTACCGGTGAATCTGCTCCTGTAATTCGCGAAGCAGGTGGTGATAAATCATCTGTGACCGGTGGTACCAAAGTGCTTTCAGACCGCATCAAAGTAATGGTTACTACTCAGCCGGGAGAAAGCTTCCTGGATAAGATGATCGCACTGGTTGAAGGTGCCTCACGTCAGAAAACGCCAAACGAGATAGCATTAACAATTCTTTTGGCAGGTTTTACGCTGATCTTCGTTATCGTTTGCGTCACTTTAAAACCCTTTGGAGACTATGCAAATACCCCCATCACTATAGCTGCGTTTATATCCCTGTTTGTATGCCTCATCCCGACAACTATCGGTGGTCTGTTGTCAGCCATTGGTATTGCCGGGATGGACAGGGCATTGCGTGCCAACGTGATCACCAAATCGGGTAAAGCAGTAGAAACTGCTGGCGACCTGGATACCCTGTTGTTAGACAAGACCGGGACAATAACAATAGGTAACCGTAAAGCCACCCATTTCTGGCCGGTGGACGGCGTGAAGGAAAATGAATTTATAAAAGCCTGTGTATTGAGCTCGCTGGCTGACGAAACGCCAGAAGGCAAGTCGATAGTAGAGCTAGCTGAACATGGTATTGGTAAATTAACAGTAAAAGTGCCGGATGGTGCAACGTTCATTAAGTTCACTGCCGAGACACGCTCAAGCGGCTTAGATACTCCAGATGGTTTACGTGTTCGTAAAGGCGCTTTTGATGCCATCAGGAATATGGTGCTGAAAGCTGGTAACCCTTTCCCTGACAGTGTGGAAACAAGAGTAAAGACGGTAGCCTCAAATGGTGGTACGCCACTGGTGGTATCTCAGAATGAAAAAGTTTTGGGCGTGATCGAGTTGCAAGACATTATCAAAACAGGTATTTACGAACGTTTTGAGCGTTTGCGCAAAATGGGTGTAAAAACGGTGATGGTAACCGGCGATAACCCATTGACTGCCAAATTTATTGCTGACAAAGCAGGTGTGGATGATTTTATTGCCGAGGCTAAGCCCGAGGACAAAATGAACTACATCAAAAAGGAACAACAGGGCGGTAAACTGGTTGCCATGATGGGCGACGGTACAAACGACGCCCCGGCTTTGGCCCAGGCTGATGTGGGTGTAGCAATGAACAGCGGTACACAGGCTGCCAAAGAGGCCGGTAACATGGTCGACCTGGATAATGACCCAACCAAGCTGATCGAAATCGTAGAAATTGGTAAGCAGTTGCTGATGACCCGCGGAACACTGACCACCTTCTCTATCGCTAACGACGTAGCGAAGTATTTTGCCATCGTTCCGGCATTATTTATGGTGTCTATACCATCGTTAAAGGCGCTGAATATTATGGATCTGCATAGCCCGCAGTCTGCAATCTTATCAGCGGTTATTTTTAACGCGATCATTATACCGTTGCTGATTCCATTGGCACTTAGGGGGGTAGAATACAAACCAATTGGCGCCAGCGCATTATTGCGTCGCAATCTGTTGATTTATGGTTTCGGAGGTATTCTTGTGCCATTCATTGGCATCAAGCTAATTGATCTGCTGGTCGCACTATTCATATAAAATAAAAGATATCTCACATCTCAAATCTGATTAAAAATGAAAACTTACATATTACCGGCCCTTAAGCTAACAGTCATATTGATAGTGATATTGGCAGGGGTATACCCGCTTATAATTGCAGGCATTGGTAAATTTACGCCCGGACATGGCGATGGTGAAACAGTTCAGTATAAAGGCCGTACAGTTGGATATGCTCTTATAGGGCAAAAATTCACAAAGGACGAATATTTTTGGTCACGCCCATCTGCTGTTGATTATAAAGCGGATGCATCTGGTGGATCAAACAAAGGCCCAACTAATCCTGATTACCTGCACAAAGATGTTCAAGGCCGTATCGATACCTTTTTGAAGCATAATCCGACTGTGAAGAAAGAGCAGATCCCAGCCGAACTGGTTACTGCTTCGGGCAGTGGTTTGGATCCGGATCTGTCTCCTGCCGGGGCAAAAATACAGGTTGCCCGCGTTGCTAAAGCCCGCGGATTGTCTGAACAGCAGGTATCAACACTGGTTGATGCTCACATTGAAAAGCCTTTGCTGGGAGTATTCGGTCCTGAAAAAGTGAATGTGCTGAAACTGAATATAGCTTTAGATGAGCTGAAGAAATAAAGAATAAACCGGTTGGTTGAGTTGAAAAGGTGAAGGCGGACATTAAGATGAAGAGATAATTCAACGCAATCAACCTTTATTCAATTCAGCCAGCGTCTAGCTACATATTATATTTTATAACAAATGAAAATTCTACTACTAACAATAGGCGCCCTGGCTACTATTGGCTTGAGCTCACGCGCTCAAACTACTACTACTAATATCGTTAACCAAACAAAAAAAGATACTGTTATACGGTCACTACCATCACCTTTACCAGCGCCACCGTTCCCAAGTTCAGACTGGGTAGGTTCACCGTTGGTTGGT
>JAFAKI010000201.1 GCA_019235595.1 Mucilaginibacter sp.
ATCCTTAATCAACGGATCATGTTCGCCCATCACATCGATCATGGTTTTTCTGCCAGCAGGCGAAGCCAAAGCTGGCGCAATATCAACAAACAACCGCCCACCTGCTTTAAACATAGGACGCGCGGCTGTCAATTGCCACAAAGACAATCCTAATGGTTTCATGGCGTCGGTCATCATCTGCTGATGACCCACAGATATGTACAGGTGATTTTCCTTGTCGTTTGCTTCGGGGATAGGGTATAGGGTAGTGATCGGCCTGCTTTGGACAATATAAAAAGCATCTTCAGCCATACACCATTCGATGTCCTGTGGCGATCCAAAATGCTTTTCGATTTTTCTGCCTATGCGCTCAAGTTCTATAATCTGCTCGTCTGTTAGTACCTGCGCAGTCTGCTTCTCCGGCTCAATCTCCTGTTCTTTCGTACCACCAGCTTTAAGGGCATAAACAGCTATTTTTTTAACAGATATCTTTTTATCAATTACTTCGCCGTTGCGCACTTTGTAGTTATCTGCATTTACCAATCCTGACACCATAGCCTCACCAAGACCAAACCCTGCATCAATGGAGGATATTTTCCGGTTGGAACTAGCGGGATCGGCAGTAAACAGAATCCCTGCCGCCTTTGGAAACACCATCTTCTGAACAACAACAGCAAGTTGGATTTTACGATGGTCAAATCCATTTTGTATCCGGTAGGTTATTGCACGATCTGTAAACAAAGACGCCCAGCATCGGCTGATATGTATTAGTATTTGCTCTTTTCCGATAATGTTCAGATACGTGTCCTGCTGACCGGCAAAGGAAGCCGATGGCAGGTCTTCCGCAGTAGCGCTTGACCGAACAGCAAAGGCCTCTTTTTCATCAAATCTAGCGAGGTTGCCCGCAATCTCTTCCGCTATATCCTCTGGGACTGGGGTACATTCAATGATCGTGCGAAGTTTGTCGCCGATCTCACTTATACTTTTCCTGTTATCTGCTTTTAGAATGGTCAATTGATCCAACAGTGAATCAAATTCTTCGTTATTCCCGATAATCTTTTTGTATACTTCGGTGGTTATACAGAAGCCCTCTGGTACTTGTATCCCTTCAATCCTGGACAGTTCGCCCAGGTTGGCGCCTTTACCGCCGACTACTGCAAGTTTTGTTTGATCGATCTCCTGAAAGCTAAGCACATATGTGTTTGCCTTTTCTTGGTTTTTTGGGTGTTCGGATATCATGATTATGTTTTATGTAGGTGTATTAAACCAAAAATATAAGGTACGACCTAACAAAACGTCGTTTTTTAACTATATTTTTTTGCGCGCAATATGATGGAGGTAAGGGCGTTATCCATACAAAGAACGAGGTTAAAGACAGTATCTCGCGGATGAATACTTACACTTCTCAAACCTAATTTCATTTTCGGCGTTAATATGACTATTAAATGGTTTTCATATTAGAATTAGCGGAAAGGGGTTCAAATGAGGGTTGCTATCTTAGCCCCTGTGGCTTGGCGAACACCACCAAGGCATTACGGTCCCTGGGAACAGATTGCCAGTAACATCACCGAAGGGCTGATAACTAATGGAATAGATGCAACGCTATTTGCAACTGCAGATTCTAAAACCAGTGGTAAGCTTGATGCCGTTATAGAACGGGGATATGAAGAAGACCGCTCACAGGATGCAAAGGTGGCGGAGTGCCTTCACATTAGCAACCTGATGGAGAAAGCAGCAGATTTTGATATTATTCATAATCATTTTGATTTTTTACCGCTCACCTATTCCAATCTGGTTAAAACCCCAATAGTGACCACAATTCATGGATTTTCTTCTCCCAGGATTATACCTGTTTATCAAAAATATAATAAGGTCTCAACTTATGTTTCCATAAGCAATGCCGACAGAAGTCCAATGTTGACTTATGCAGCTACTATTTATAATGGAATCCGGACGAGCGATTTTCAATTTCAGAATTCTCCAAAGGATTATCTGCTTTATTTTGGACGTATTCATCATGATAAAGGCACAGCAGAGGCCATTAAGATTGCCTGCAAGGCAAAAAAACAATTATTGATCGCAGGAATAATACAGGATAAGGCCTATTTTGAAAACAAGGTAAAACCTTTTTTAAATGATCAGATAGTATATATCGGAGAGGCAGGACCAGAAAAACGGAATGATTTGATGAAAAATGCTTTGGCATTGCTGCACCCCATCAACTTTGCCGAGCCATTTGGCCTGAGTGTTGCCGAGGCTATGCTTTGCGGCACACCTGTAATAGCATTTGACCGTGGGGCAATGAAAGAGTTAATTATGCATGGTAAAACAGGTTTTTTGCTACAAAATGTCAGCGAGGCAGCTGAAGCGGTAGCTGATGTCACAAAACTCAGTCGACGGGAATGTCGTAGGTGGAGTATGGAACGATTCTCCCAGGAAAAAATGGTAAGCGACTATATCAAGGTTTACAACAGCATCCTCATGAAGCGTAAAGAAAGTCTGAACATCTGATGCACACCGATGAATTACGCAGGGTCCCTTTCAGGAGACCCTGCGACAGAAATATCTGAAAGTGATAGTTCGCAACTAATCCTTATATATACTTTGATTCACCTCGCATTCGGTTGCAAAATACTTACACGGTTGCCTTCAGTATCCTCAATGGATATCCAAAGCCCCACACCTGGTATCATCATCGGCTCCATGCTCGGTGCGCCTGTTTCGTCCATAGCTCCAAGTATTTTGCCACCGGCGGTTTTCACGGCCTCCATTGACTTGTGTATATCCTGCACGGCGATCACAACAGACGGCGGATGTGACAGTGGATTGTCCGTTTTTTCATAAAAGCCTCCGTTTATCGTGCCTGGAGTTTTTACCATGCCGTTCTCGTCCATCTCGGTGGTATGGGCAAGGACATAATTACCCATTTCAGGGCCCATTTGCTGGAGCTGCCAGTCAAAAGCCCCCTGATAAAATTTCTTCATTCGTTCACGGTCAAAATAGCCCATTTCAAAATGGACAACGGGATTCATGCTCATAATAGGATAGTTTGATGATTATTATTTAGAAATAAAGTTAGACAGCTTTTGACGACCTGTCAAGAAAATTTGCTCGACTTTGTGGATATTATGGGAAGTTATCCATTGCCCTCGTTTTCTTCTGTAGGGTCGCCTGTGAGACAAACAAAAAAGCCCCGCATTTGCGAGGCATTAAATTTATCTGACGGTATTCAGGCTCTTACTCACGAATTATAGCCGTTTTACAATCTCTAACGCTTTTTGAACATGGTCAGCAGGTGAAATATGATCGGCTTGTGACGAAAAAACCGCTATAACTTTACCTTCTTTGTTGATGACAAAAGTGGTTCGCGGGATGAAACCATGTGTAAGATCCTGACCGCGTACGTCTTTAATTCCGGACTTTGCAGCTCCCATAGTCAAGCCGTATGTCGCTGCAATTTTGCCGTCTGGGTCTGATGCGACGGGGAACTTGCCTGCACAGTAATTCGGATCGGAAGAAAATGAATTCAATCGCTGAATATCGTCTGCTGATACACCGATAATGGTAGCGCCGGCCGCTGTAAATTTATCCTTCGATTCAGCGAAGGCATGTGCTTCGGCATCACAGCCGCCGGTATAGGCAGAAGGATAGAAGTAGACTACAACCGGCCCTTTAGCAAGAGAGTTCTTTAATGAAAAATCAAATTCACTGCCGGCCAAACTAGCCTTGGCATTAAATACAGGCGCAGCATCTCCTTTTGATAACATCTTTGTTTGGGCAAAGCCAGATAGGCTCACCAGGAGTGAAAAGCTGAAAATTAAAAACGATAAGAGATAATATTTTTTGAACATGGCGGATGGTTTTTGATTTATTAATGGCTTGATATCAAATTTACAATAGTCTGGAGAGAATTAACTTATATTTTATTGAAATTTTACTATGACTACCCGGCAGACAGCTGCTCGCGCCAATGGTTGTTGCTGATACAATCAGTATATCTTGTAGAGGGGCCCCTGTATTTATTCTGCTTGATCCTATTTATTGCAGTTACAAAACAAAAATACCCCGCTATTGCGAGGCATTAAATTTTGTTCGGCGGAGAGAGAGGGATTCGAACCCCCGGACCTTTAACAGTCAACGGTTTTCAAGACCGCCGCAATCGACCACTCTGCCATCTCTCCGGGGGCAAAAGTACAAAACCGGGTTGAATTGGCAAATTTGATGTTAAGTTTTTTTAAATAAATTAATAAGTGATTGATTGTTAGTGATTTATTGCTTTAATTTATCGGTTTTGTGCGTCCGAAATGAATTAAATTTGGGTTTCACAATCTTGATACTGCGCTTGCAAAGCTCAATACTGGCGTTAAGTTCGAAGCCAATTAGTATAATTAGTAAGTTCAGATATAGCCAAATCATGATCACGATGAGTGTGCCGATAGAGCCATAAATTTTGTTGTATGACGAGAAATTATTGATATAAAACGTAAAGCCTAGTGACGTTAGGACGGCTAAACTAGTGGCCATTACCGAGCCGGGACTAAGAAACTTCCACTTATGTTTATGTGCCGGTCCGTAGCGATATAAAAACGATACAGTAACAAAGAAAATGGAGATGACAATTACCCATTTTAACAGGGCAATGGCGATAAACCAACCATGGGCCTTACTGTAGAAATGGTGCTGCAGAAATATCAATATCTTGTGTCCGGCTATCATAATACCCACGGCAACAATCATGGAGAAACAGATCATCATTGTTAGCATCAAAGCAATCCACCGTCTATGGATGTAAGTTCTTGTCTCATTCACCAGTGACGACTTGTTGAATGCTTGTATAAGTCTGCTCACCCCGTTTGTAGCGAAGAACATCGTGGTGATAAAACCAAAAAAAGATAGGCCGCCACTCTTTTTGGTGATAATCTCGTCAATAGCATCCTGAAAAGCATCATAGGCATCCTGCGGCATTATTTGCCCCATGATACTGATGAGGTTGTCCTGGAAATGCCGGATAGGGATATATGGGATCAGCGTAAACAAAAAAATGGTACCCGGAAACAAGGCCAGCATAAAGTTATAAGCCAGCGATGATGCCTGGTTGGTCAGTTTGCCTTGTTTTATTTCACCAAAAAAGAAAACTGCAACGGTGTAAAGAGATATGGGTTTAAACCCAGGGAAGGCTATATACTTGGTACATTCGATAAGGTACCTGTAAAAAACAAACCGGCGTAAAAAGCGGTGCAGCCATTCCATTTAAGCCAAATCTACTGAAAAAACGGCTTCAACTTATCAATAAATTCCTGTGGCGGCATGCAGGGTCGGTTGGTTTTCATGTTTACAAATACCAGCAACGTGTCGCCAATATTGATCAACTCGCCACTGGGATTATACAGCTCATACTTGAAATGAATTTTCACACCGGGCATTTTATTCATGATCACCTTTATGCTGATCTCTTCATCATAAAGGGCCGGTTTAAGGTATTTACAATGCATTTCCAGCACCGGCATCATTATGCCCGAGGCTTCCATTCCGCTATAAGTCATGCCCAGGCTGCGCAACATCTCCACACGGCCGACTTCATAAAATTCTGCGTAATTGCCATAATACATGTAGCCCATCTGGTCAGTCTCGCCGTACCTTACCCGAACTTTGGTGGTGTGCTCAAACATTATCTTTTAATGTTGCGTTCGTTAAGAGCTTGCTGGAATTTATGAGCATTCACCAAGTGGTCAGCCACATTGGTAGCAAATGCATGATAGCCCGAAAAATCAGATTTAGCACACATATAAATGTAGTCGGTCTTTTTGTAATCAAGCACCGAATTCAATGCATTTACAGAAGGCATCATCACAGGGCCAGGGGGCAGACCAGTATGCAAATAGGTGTTGTATGGCGAATCGAAAGACAGGTCTCTGTTGAGTACACGTTTAATCGTAAAATCGTGTTTGGCGAATATTACCGTAGGGTCTGATTCCAGTTTCATGCCTTTTTTCAGGCGGTTAAGGTATAAGCCGGCTATTGTTGGCATTTCATCATCATGTAAAGCTTCTGCATCGGTTATCGAAGCCAGAATTGAAACCTGGATAGGGGATAAGCCGATTGCATCAGCCTTTTGCTTACGTTCAGGCGTCCAGAACTTTTCATAGTTGGCATACATCCGCTTGAAAAACTTCTCCGGCGTATTATTCCAATATAATTGATAAGTGTTCGGGATAAACATGGCATACACATTATCGGTAGTAAAACCATATTGCTTAACAAAATCACCAGAATCCAGCAAACGGATGATCGACGTAGAGTCTGGCTCTATCTTTTTGGATACAAAGCCGGCAAATTCTTCTTTCAATCTCAAATTGTGAAAATTCAACGTAACAGGCTCCTGGGTGCCCGACGCCAGCATGTTGATCAGGCGACGGTTGCTCATGCCATTTGTCAAATGATACCTTCCCGGTTTAACGCGGGTAGTATATTTCATATTTTTGGCAGCCCAGTTGAATGTCGCTGTGTCTTTGACAATGCCTTCATCCTGGATCGTTTTATACACATCCTGGTAGACAGCGCCGGTGTGGATGTAGAGATATTCCTGCTTGTCGGTCACGTTGGCGCTGAAGTATTTTGAATAATAAAACAAACCTGTAAGCCCTAATGCGATAATAATAACAATGGCAAAGCCAATAATATACTTTTTAGTCGGACTCGATTTTTTTTGCTCTTCCATTTTTATAATGGTAAATTATTTTTGTTGATTTTTTGCAGGGCGATCAAACCGCCGGTCAAATTTCTGATATTTTTATAACCTTTCAACTCTAAAATTGATTTGGCCGTTGCGCTGCGCAGGCCAACCTTGCAGACAACGATGATCTCGTCGTCTTTTTTCCATTCCAAATCGTCAATATTTTCTTCCAGATCGGGCAGTGGAATATTGTGGCCGCCGACGTTGAAGGTGTGAAATTCCATTTCGCCGCGCACATCAAGCAGGTTCAAATGCTCGCCGTTTTGCAGGCGGGCAAATACTTCTTTAGCATCGATATCTGTCATGGCGTTTTTTTGCCCTGCGTAACAGTAACGTTTATATGGGTGCCGTTAGCCACTTTGGTTGCAGAATCTGTTTTGGCAGGGGATTGTGACACGATAACGAGGTTTGTTGAATCAGTAATCGTACCCTGATAGGTAATAAGCCCCATTGTCAATCCGCTATTTTTTAATACAAATCTTGCGGCGTCCAGATCCTGGTTTACCAAATCCGGAATCTCTACCTCGCTTGCTCCGGAACCATCGCCTAAAACCAGGTCAACTTTAGAGCCTTTAGGGATTTTGGTGCCGGCCTGTATCGGCTGTCCGGCGAATTTTACCTGGAGCACATGGTTACGAGCTATATCTGCTTTGTAAGTGGTATCGCCGATCTTTAATCCGTAATTGGAAAGTGTTGCTTCTGCTGATATGTAAGGAGCGTCTATAATATCGGGCAAAGCTACGTTCGGGGCCTGATTTTTTACGATTTTCAGATAGATCATCCGGCCATCTTTTACATTGGTGCCTGCATCAGGGTCTTGCTCGATTACAGTGCCCGGCGTCTGATCCAGAACATACACTGAGTCGATACTTACCCCAAATCCCTGATCTTTGAGCGTGCTGAGCGCCCGATCAATTTGCATATTGAGCACTTTGGGAACCAGTACGCCAGAGCCGTGGCGTGTATAATAACCGAGGCTATAGAAGGCTATTAAAACCACAACGATGACAACGAGAATGGCTGATATAATGGTGTTTCGGAATGATTTGGTTTTTAAGTAAGCTGTGAATTTGCTCATTTGAATTTATCAGGGTTATACTGTGCTGATCCAGTTATCAAACATAGTCTATTATTTCGAAATTCGGAATTTCGATTTTCGTATTTATACTTCAAAGCGGATCAAATGGTTAACGTTGTTAGTTAAACATAAGTATAAAATATTGTTGATTCGCAGAGCGGAAAATAAGTCAGACGAACAATTAAAAAAATATAATATTTAGATTGAGCCGACTTTATCGTTAATTTCGGAATCCAAATTTGACCACAATGTCACGTAAAAATATAGCCCTTTTAGCCGGCGGATTTACC
Organism: Mucilaginibacter sp.; assembly: GCA_019235595.1. Classification (GTDB taxonomy): domain Bacteria; phylum Bacteroidota; class Bacteroidia; order Sphingobacteriales; family Sphingobacteriaceae; genus Mucilaginibacter. Next base: position 8,081 of record JAFAKI010000201.1, read on the forward strand.
GGGGAATATGAAGTTTCAGTTAATAGTGCGAAGAATATTGCTGCCAACCTTGACGCAGCAAAATACAATGTATATACCATATTTATTAACCGCAACAGCTGGTTTTACGCTTCAGATAATGGCAATATTCCTGTCGATAAAAATGATTTTACCATCACGCTGAACGGTCAGAAAATAAAGTTTGATTTTGCTTTTATTACTATACATGGCACTCCAGGCGAGGACGGCAAAGTGCAAGGATATCTGGACATGCTGGGCATTCCCTACAACACTTGCGATGCCACTACCTCAGCTATTACCATGAATAAAGCTTATACTAAAGCTATTGTAAATGGTATTCACGGGTTGAATACAGCTCGTTCGGTACAAATATTTAAGAGCGGCATACACGATGTGTCCGCTATCGCTGCCAAATTGAAATTCCCGCTTTTTGTAAAACCAAATAACGGCGGAAGTAGCGTGGGTATGAGTAAAGTGCAAAATGCAGCCGGCTTGCATGATGCTTTTGAAAGGGCATTTACCGAAGATGACCAGATTTTAGTAGAAGAGTTTATCAAAGGTCGTGAATTCAGTATAGGCATTGCACGCCTACATGGAAAAATAAAGGTGCTTCCTGCAACGGAAATTATCAGCTCAAAAGAATTTTTCGATTACGAGGCTAAATATACTCCGGGTGTGTCCAGAGAAATCACGCCGGCTGATCTGAGTCCTGAAATGAATGAAAAAATTGCCGAAATAGTAACCGAGGTTTATTTAAGACTCAACTGTAAAGGGATGGTGAGGGTAGACTTTATTCAGTTAGAGGGCACAGAGGAGTTTTACTTTATCGAGATCAATACCACGCCGGGACAGTCCGCAAACAGCCTTATTCCACAGCAGGTAAGGGCCGCAGGGATGAATGTAGGTGAGTTTTATGGGGAATTAATCGAAGGGACAATTCGACACTGATAATTCCGAAATCGAACTTCCGAATTCCGAAATCATATAAGGTAATGATCAACAATGTCTTGCGGTATCCTTGCTGACCTGCCACTTTGCATATCGATCATTGTATAATCAAACCAACCATCGCAGCAAACCTTTCCGGTTGCTTTGTTTGTGATCGCGAATTTTACGCGGCAGCCTTTATCGTCAATGCTATCAATGCCCGTTTTTACGATGAAATAATCACCCATAGTTAAGGCGCGTTTATAGTCTACATGGGCCGTGCGCACCACCCAGCCAAAGCCACGCTCCATAAATTTCTCCATAGCCATGCCATAGCACCGTTCCATCTGATCGTAACGGGCGGCCAGTACATAGTCGAAATACTTGCTATTATGCACATGCTGAAACATGTCGATATCATCGGGACGAACGCGGAATTCGGTTTCGAAAGTGGAATATTGCATAGTTGAAAAGTTGAAAGGTTGGAAAGTTATGAAATTAAAAACAATTCGCGTTAACGATAGAAGCGGATACCGGCCCTGTGATTAAGGCCCGCAGGCGTATGAGCGGATAGCGTGTTAAAACGCCCAAATTATAGTTAAATTGGTTGAATGAGTTGAATTGTTGATTAAGTTAACCTAATCAACTGAATCTAACTTATTCAACACAATCAACTCTTGCAATATCCAAAAACAAACATTACCTTTGCACCTCAATTAACAAAAGTATTAACGCTTTAATATTATTCAAGTAATGTATTTAAGTAAAGAAGCAAAGGCAGATATCTTTGCAAAACATGGTAAAGGCGCAACTGATACAGGTTCGGCTGAAGGACAGATCGCATTATTCACAACTCGTATTGCGCATTTGACCGGGCATTTGAAAAACAACAAAAAAGATTTTTCAACTCAGCTTTCGCTGCAAAAATTGGTAGGTAAACGCCGTGCATTGTTGGCTTACCTGTATAACAAAGACATTGAAAGATACCGTGCTATCATCAAAGCTTTACAGCTGCGTGATATCATCAAATAAATCTTTCCGGAATTTCTTAAAAAGCCATCCCAATTCGGATGGCTTTTTTACTTTTGCAAAACATTATACACAAAATAAAAACCGGTGTGTTCTGAAGATGAAAAACACACCTCAACAAAAACAAGATGAGTTTAAATGTAATTAAAAAGGTTATCGACCTGGGTGACGGACGCACCATTGAGATCGAAACCGGTAAACTGGCCAAACAGGCTGATGGGTCTGTAGTTGTGAAAATGGGAGATACGATGTTGCTGGCCACTGTCGTTTCTTCGCCCGAAGCAAAAGAAGGAGTTGATTTTCTACCACTATCAGTTGACTACCAGGAGAAATATGCCGCCACTGGCCGTATCCCGGGTGGTTTTTTACGCCGTGAAGCAAGGCTTTCAGACTATGAGGTATTGATCTCTCGTTTGGTTGACCGCGCTTTGCGTCCCTTGTTCCCTGATGATTATCATGCTGATACGCAGGTGATGATCAGCTTAATTTCTGCCGATAAAGAAATTATGCCTGATTGCCTTGCTGGTTTAGCAGCATCAGCAGCTATTGCTGTTTCTGATATTCCGTTCAACGGACCTATTTCTGAGGTACGTGTAGCTAAAATTGACGGTCAGTTGGTGATCAACCCAACCATGACTGATCTGGAGCGTGCTACTTTAGAGTTCATCGTTGCAGGTTCTGAGTTTGACATTAACATGGTTGAAGGTGAAGCGAAAGAGATTCAGGAAGATGAAATGGTGGAAGCCATTAAATTCGCTCACGAGGCTATCAAAAAGCAAGTTTTCGTTCAACGCGAGCTGGCTATTGCTGTTGGCAAAACCGAAAAACGTGTTTATAGCCACGAAACCCATGATGAAGATCTGAAAAAAGCAGTTTATGCTGCTACCTATGATAAGGTTTATGCTATCGCTTCTTCTGCATCTGCAAAAGATGAGCGTGCAACCAAATTCAAAGAAGTTATTGATAGCTATATCGAAACTTTAGGCGAGGAAGTGGAAGATATCACTAAATCACTTGCCAAAAAATATTATCACGATGTTGAGTATGACGCGATCCGTAACCTGGTATTAGACGAAGGTAAACGTTTGGATGGCCGTACTACTACACAGATACGCCCGATATGGAGCGAAGTAAGTTATCTTCCTTCAGCACATGGTTCGGCAATTTTCACTCGTGGGGAAACGCAATCGCTAACAACCGTTACTTTAGGTTCTAAAGAGGATGAACAAATGATCGATGGCGCATTTATTAATGGCTATCAAAAATTTATCCTTCACTATAATTTCCCTGGATTCTCAACCGGCGAAGTGCGCCCGAACAGAGGAGCTGGTCGTAGAGAAATCGGTCACGGTAACCTGGCAATGCGTTCACTGAAGCAGGTTTTACCTCCTGAAGATGAGAATCCATACACTATCCGTATAGTATCTGATATTTTGGAATCTAATGGTTCATCTTCAATGGCTACTGTATGCGCAGGTACTTTGGCGCTGATGGATGCCGGTGTAAAGATCAAGGCTCCGGTAACCGGTATTGCTATGGGGTTGATCACCAATGAGATGGGAACAAAATATGCGATCCTGTCTGATATATTAGGTGATGAAGACCACTTAGGCGACATGGACTTTAAAGTAACAGGTACCGAAAATGGAATCGTAGCTTGTCAAATGGACCTGAAGATCAATGGTTTATCTTATGAGGTATTAGCAAAAGCTTTAGCTCAGGCAAAAGACGGTCGTTTACATATCTTAAATGAGATCAAAAAGACCATCAGCGCGCCACGTGAGGACTACAAGCCACACGCGCCACGTATCGTTGTTATCAAGATTGATAAAGAGTTTATCGGTGCAGTTATTGGCCCTGGTGGTAAGATTATCCAGGAAATGCAGCGCGAAACAGGCGCAACCATTTCAATCGAAGAAAAAGACAACCAGGGTATCGTTCAAATATTTGCTGCAAACAAAGCTTCTATTGATGCTGCCG
>JAFAKI010000040.1 GCA_019235595.1 Mucilaginibacter sp.
GCGACCAGTTTGCCGACGATGAAAAAATGCAACTAAAAATTGATGAATTGGTATCCAACGATAAGATCACCATTGCACCTTTAGCATTTATCCGAGGCAGAACTCTAACCAAAATATTCTTCATTGTAGACGAAGCTCAAAACCTTACTCCACACGAGGTGAAGACCATTATATCAAGGGCAGGTGAGAACAGTAAGTTTGTATTCACAGGAGATATTTACCAGATAGACACACCTTATCTTGATGCAGAAAGTAATGGGTTATCTTACCTGATTGATAAAGCCAAGGGACACCCGCTTTATGCCCATATCACCCTGCAAAAAGGGGAGAGAAGTGAGTTGGCAAATTTGGCGATAGATTTATTATAGCGCTCCAAACACTCCTGTCCCCAATTTAGAACATAAAAATCAAACAGTCTGCATAAAATCGTAATGGCATGGTTTTTTGATGTTGTTATGTATTAATTAAAACATCATATCATGAGATCACTATTGTATATTATCGCCGTCATCCTGGTTATTGGATGGGCGATAGGTGTTTTTGCATACTCAGCAGGAGGCTTAATTTATGCTCTGCTGGTTATAGCAGTAATAGCATTTTTGTTGGGATTTATAAGGGGCGGCCCCACAACCGTTTAACAACTTTGGAACTTTTATTAATTAATAAGGCAATCCAGATGGGTTGCCTTTAACATTTTACATTATTAGGAGGCCAGTATATTATCTGTCACCTTAGCAATGTCATAACTGATCTTGTTAATAAAACCCAATTGCTCATTCAGTAAGGCTTCATTTGCCGAACGAGTTCTTTGATCTTCTGGTAACATAGTCTTTTCAGTCACAAAATCAACACATTTACCGCCTAATTTTTTACTAGTTTCATTTAATGTGTTGATACTTTTTCGCAACAATTTTACACTATCGGGTTGTGTTTTATGCAGGTTTTTTTCTGAAACACTGGATGCCAGGTTGGCCAGGTAGGAGGACAGAATATGCGTTAGTACCACAAATTTGTGTATCTCGCGTATCTTTTTCTGCTTGCTTTTTGGCTCCGATGTCATTCGTTCAAAAGCAGCTGATAAATTGGCCGATTTTACATAAATATCTTTCCGGGCCAGTTTGAAGTTGGTAACACTAACTGTTTTTCCCGTTATAGATTCAGCAATTTTTACGAGATAATTAACATTAGCGTAAAGCGTATCCCGAAGGTTTTCCTGCACTTGTTCAAACTCCCATGTTGGAAATATGAGATAGGTAGCTATAAAAGCGATGGATGAGCCGATGGCTGTATCAATGATCCGCTCTTCGGCAAGATTTAAATGCCCAACCCCTAAAAATTTGAACAGGATCAACACATAAGGCGTCATGAAAATAACGCTTACCACATAATTTAAGCGGGTAAAACTGTAAGTCCCAAGCATAAATAGGATAAAGAAGATAAATTGCGCATCTGTATTTTTTATAAGCGTCAAAATCAATATCCCGATCACTCCTCCAGCTATTGTACCAATCAAACGCTGATAATTACGTTGCTTGGATAAACTGAAACCCGGCTTTAAGATCACAATGATGGTAAGTAAAACCCAATAACTATGATGTCCAAGCGCAAATAACCTGGCAATAGTAAAGCCTACTACGCAAACCAACGATACCCTTAATGCATGCTTAAAAGAACCTGACGACAAGGAAAAGTTGTCAAAAAATATCCTCGGCGCATAATCCTGATGCGTCACAAACTTGGAGTACTCTACATCCTCCGGCTTTTCGATCAGCGTTTTAGATGATCTTGAATTATAATAGACAAAAATGTTATGGATATTCTTATTCAGATCGCGCAGGTTGATCAGTATTTTCTTTAATACCAGGTTACTAGTGCTGGCATCCTTTGCCGCAATCTCATCGATTTTCTTTTTAATCTGCTCCAATTCACCATCAAAATCGTGCGAATGATTGTATCGGCGATTGGATAATACTGCATAACCAATATTCTCCAGTTCGTGTGCCATTTGCTCTAATACGCGGGCGATGGATTCCAATACGCCTGTATTGCCAAATTTCTCTCTAACCTGTTTGTAATCATAGTGCGTTGCTAGTATCTGCTCGTAAAGATCGATGAGATCAATAAATGTCAGCACCAAAACTCTGCTGGCATTGGTGGAATCCTTCACCAATATGCGGCTCTTGAAGAGCAACTCGCGTACCGCATCCTGATGCTGGCTTACCTGTATCTGATGCGAAACCAGCTTGCGATAGTTTTCATCAATATCGGTATCAGGCATGTAGAAATCAGCTTTGATGCGGAGGAACTTTACTACATCTAAAATGCTTTCACCTAAGGCCTGCTGTGCTGCGCGATAAGGGCGTATAGTAAAAAAAAGGACGCTGAAAACCATATACCATATGCCGCCTGCGGTTACCTGTAAACTATAGGTCAGGATTTGATCGGGTGGCAAGGCTTTTTCAATCATAAAGATCATCATCAACAGCGAGCCGGTACCTATAGCTGCCGCACGCGTCCCGTAAACGATCAGCATAGAAAAGAGGAAAGAAAATACGGCGATCTCGATCCCGAGCGTCACAACATTCATTCTCGCAAATCCGGTAATAACCGCCACTACAAAAATGCACAGGTTGCATATCGCCATCGCATTGCGTTTATGCAACACAGGGCCGGGTATATCTACCACCGACACGCACAGGGCACCCAACGAAAGTGTAATGCCTAACTCAAACCGATTTAAGTAATTGAGCACTAATGCAGGCAATAAAATACCGATACTGGTTCGGATACCATCAGAAAAATATTGGCTGTAAAAGAAACTCTTTATCTCACGGATGGTTATTTTCATCGGTTGGGGCTAGATGGGAGAAATGCGTATGCAAATTTACAAAAATTAAATCTTTAAGGGATGTTTTGATAATTATTGCATTAATATTCAATTTATATTAATAAATATTCACCCATTGATGGTTTTTGTCATTAATATGATTAAATTCACACCGAATTTTTATAAACCCTTACACCAAGCTAATAAAATTTATGTCCTCACCTGTAAAACTCAGCCACAGAGAAACAACTTTTAACCAGGAAGTTGTCACCCGATTTGAGTTGTATAACAGTCTGTTCCAGACGCTTCCTTTTTACCAGGTGAAGGACACCGGCATATTGCTTCCTTTTTTTAGTTCGCATTGCGAAAAGGGCACAGCTTCTTTTTCGTCGCCAACCGAAATTATCGAATCCTTTTTTAAAAAATACGTTCCCGGTATTGACCACCAGGAGCAGATCAACCGCATGTTCCGCTTTATTCAATATATCGAGCGGCAAGTGGTTTTATTTGATGCTATTGAGGACTCATCTTTTAATAAGATCGGTCGCACTGATGACAGTGGCTCATTACAGAGTCTGCTACAGTTAGCGGCACAAAATGATAAAACCAGGGAAGAGATTAGCCAAAAGCTAAAGAATTTTTCACTACGACTGGTGCTAACCGCTCACCCAACCCAGTTTTACCCCGGTACGGTGTTAGGCATCATGACCGACCTGATAGAGGCTCTAAAACATAATGATCTGAATAATATAGATGTTTTGCTTCAGCAATTAGGTAAAACACCTTTCTTTAATAAAACC
>JAFAKI010000199.1 GCA_019235595.1 Mucilaginibacter sp.
CGATTAGCAGACATTGTTGCATGGGCAGGCTTGACACCGAATTTTTGCGAAGTACATCGTGAAAAGCTTTGTATTACAGCTGAAACAGCAGAGATCTGCATCAATGAAAAAACGGCACTTATTCTGGGTGTGCATCCGATAGTCAACTGCTGTGACTCTGAGGGGCTGGAAGCTCTGTCTGCAAGAACGGGTATACCGTTGATGTTTGATGCTGTTGAATCCGTTTATGAAACTTTTAATGGGCGTAAAGTGGGTTCATTTGGTTTGGCTGAGTGTTTCTCAATGCAGTCTAGCAAACTTTTCAATGCATTCGAGGGAGGCTATGTCACCACTAATGATGAAGGGTTGGCAAATCGTCTGCGCGCCATGCGCCAGTATGGAATCAATAATGATGGTGAGTTGATCGAGCATGGCATGAATGCCAAGCAGAATGAAATGCATGCCGCCATGGCACTGGCAGCACTGGATGATGTTGATCTGCAGGTTGAACAGAATCGCCGACGATACCATCTATATCAGAAACTGTTAGCCACGATTCCAGGCATGCGACTTGTTTTTTTTGATGAGCGCGAAAAGAATGGGTACAAGAATATTGTTGTTGAATTGTTGGATGACTGGCCTCTGAGTCGTGAATTGACACTGCGGCTATTACATAGAGAAAACATGTTGTGCCGACCTTATTATTCTCCGGCACTGCACCAAAAAAAGACTGGTTATCCCATGGTGTGGGGTGATCTTAGACAATCAGAAGAGCTGGCAAGACGCTTTCTTATGCTTCCGTGTGGTTTTTTTGTCTCTGATGATGATGTTCATCGTATCGTGGAGTTTCTGCATTCCATTTTGCGATTTCAAGCTGAACTGACTCAGTATGAAGAAGGTGACCTGTGATGAAATCAATAGAAAAACTCGCCATAGTTGGTGGGACTCCATTGTTTGATCATTGCATTGCTGATGGACAGCAGTTTTTCCCAAGCTGGGAGCAATACGAGTCATTATTTCGAGATATATTTGAAAGGCAATATTATACCAATCATGGCCCATTAGCCCAGCTACTGGAACAGAAACTGGCTGAACAGCTGAATGTAAAACATGCAATTTGCGTGACTAATGGATTCATTGGTCTTGCCTTGGCCGGGCAGGCTCTAGGTGTTACCGGACGAGTTGTTGTACCAGCTAATACCCATGTGGCAACCATCCAGTCCTTGGATTGGACGCATGCAAAGCCATTAATCTGCGATGTGGACGAAAGTGGCATGTTGACTGCAGAAATACTGGAGCCAATATTGGCCAGTCATAATGATATTTCTGCAGTTCTAGCGGTAAATCTATGGGGTGATTGCTGCGAGTTGACAGCGCTGGAGCAATTGACAGCACGCTATGGGATTGCCTTGTATTTCGACTCTGCACATGGATTCGGCTGCGAATTTAATGGAAAACCCTTGGGTGGTTTTGGCAGCCTGGAAGTGATGTCATTAAATGCTAGTAATATTGTAACTAGTGCTGAGGGCGGGGTTATTTGCACCCAAAGCGATGATCTGGCCGCACATATTAGAAATATCAGAAGTAACTATGGCATGGGCTATCCAGTTGTCGTAGAAAAAACCAGTAATGGCCGCATGTCAGAAGCTCAGGCAGGTATTGCTTTACATAGCCTTGATGCATTGGATAATCATAGGGAAAGAAATGAAAAGCTATTTAATTTACTCGGAGTATGTTTGAAGGAAATCCCAGGCTTACATCTTCGGTATCCACAAAAAGTGTCAAAAAGCAATTTTCAAAATATTGTTTTGGAGGTGGATTCACGAGAGTTTGGTTTATCTTGTGAGTATCTCAGTAAAATTTTACGCAGCGAAAATCTCATTACGCAACGTGGTTTCTCCCCATATGCTTGTTTTAGCCAAATATACAAAGGCTGTGTAGTTGATTTGTTGCCTGTTACGCAGAAAATGGCAGAGTCGATCCTGATAGTTCCATTTTCTGCATTATTTACAGAAGATCTGCTGGTTGCTACTGCTGAAAAGCTAAAGATAATTCATCAGTTCGCGTCAGTATTGACCGATATTTGAAAGGATATGACATGCGATTGGGTGTGATGCAGCCATATTTCTTCCCCTATCTGGGGCATTTTGCTCTGATCGCAAACTGTGATAAATGGGTTGTTTTTGATGTGACTCAGTATACGCCAAAGTCATGGATGACACGCAATCGCATATTACACCCAGTCCAAGGGTGGAACTACATATCGGTGCCTTTGAATAATTCGTCGATATCCATACGAACCCATGAGGCCAGAATTAGTAGTTTCTCTGATTTGCAAAAAAGTATCGAAGGTAAGATGTCACATTATAGAAAGAGGGCACCTTACTATTCCGAAGTGATGAAACTAGTTGATGCTGTTTTTTGTATACCAACAGATTCTTTGGTACAGTTGGATGTAAAAGCTTTACAAGCGGTATGTAATTATATTGAAATTCCATTTAATTATGTTGTTGCCTCGGCACTGGATTTGGATTGGGGGAGTGTTCAGCATGCAGGTGGCTGGGCACCTTTAATATCTGCAGGATTAGGCGCAGATCAATATATAAATCCGATTGGTGGGCAATCTATTTTCAAAGAAGAAGATTTTTTTTCCAAGGGTGTCCGGCTTCAATTTATT
>JAFAKI010000239.1 GCA_019235595.1 Mucilaginibacter sp.
CTGACCTTGTGCGGCCTGAAATTTTTGAATGGCTGCCGGGTCGAGCTTGCTGGCATCAACGGTTATCGAAGTAGCCTTGGCGCGTGCGTTGGTCACATCAACCAAAGTACTTTTTTCGAAATTGGCAACACCTTTTACGGTAGCCACCAGGTTCGGAACCAAGTCGGCACGGCGTTGATAGTCGGTTTGAACGGTACCCCATTTTGATTGGGCATTCTGGTCGAGGCTAACGATGCCGTTATAGCTCGATACACAGCCACAGCCGCCAATAAACAGGATAATTACAATGACAATTATAACAATGTAGGATGTTTTCATTTTTTATGTTTTTTATTTAAAGGTTGAATTTACTATTTTGATCTCAAAACGCATACCGTTGTTACAAATTGTCTTTTTGGCAGGATTGATTAAAGAGAACAAAAAAATCTCTCCAAGAACATCTGGAGAGATTTTGATATATCGGCTAAACTTGCGCTGATTTATAATCAGTGCTTAACCTGGGTATTGCGATTGTATCGCTTCGGAATAGCATCACAGATGCTGGCCCATTTTAAGCACTCGTCACAGACGAGCGCAATGCCACCGTTTACTTATTCACACTCGCGCTCCTTTCACTCTTTAATTGAAAATCAGGGTGCCCGCATTGCCATAGTACGAAAGCAAACTGATCGGCAAAGTTGGCAAAGGTGACGTTCTTGTCTTCGGTGAAGTGACCGTCGTCGTAATTTACCTTCAGTATTACCGGCTTACCAGATGCAGAGGCATTTTGTAGGGCTGCGGCAAATTTCCCTGGTTCCCATGGCACCACACGAGGGTCATTCCATCCGGTAACGCAGATCACCGCGGGATATTTGGTTCCATATATCACGTGCTGCATACCATCCATTTCGTACAATGCTTTGCATTCAACACTGTCTTTTACGGTGCCAAATTCTGGTATGTTAACAGGACCGTTGGCGCTGAATTCTAACCGCATGGCGTTGGCACAACCCACATTGCAAATGGCGGCATTATACAGATCAGGCCGCTCGGTGATGGCGCGGCTTATCAGGATACCACCAGCACTGGTGCCTGTCCCAGCCAGTTTGGACGGATTGGTATAACCCTGCGCTATCATGTATTCAGCACAACTATTAAAATCTTTCCAGGTATTGGGCTTGGTAGTTTTGTAGCCTGCCCGGTACCAGGTTTCGCCTCTTTCACTGCCACCCCGCACGTGAGGGAAGGCTACCACTACGCCTTTTACAGCGAGTGCATTGGTACGATAATCAAAATATGGCACCATACTATAGCCATAAGCGCCATAACTATCCATCAAACAAACATTATTGCCGTCTAGTTTAGTGCCTTTTTTGTAGACAATAGAAAGCGGAATCATGACGCCATCATGCCCTTTTACTTCTACCTCTTTTACCTCCAGGTTTTTGTAGGCATCGGGGTAAACCGGCGCTTTATTGAATACACCAGGCGTAAACACTTCGGTATTGGCATTGAAATCAAACTCGGTATAAGGCTTGTTCCATGAGGTAATGCCTACTGTACAATCATTGGTTTTATTGTTTACGCAGAATAAACCGGCAGTACCGGTAAATGGCAATTTTACCTCAGAGATTTTTCCCGGGGTTAGATTGTATTTTGATATATGATTATTAATACCATCGCTATACACCATGAATAAATAATCCTTGCAGTGGGTAATGTATTCAAGGGTCAGGTCACTTTTTTCTTCTGCGATAACTTTGGCATTCTCCCAGTCGACATTCTTCAGATCAGTTGAGAGCAGCTTATAGTTTTTGGCGCCGTCATAAGTAATGTCATATGCCTTGTCTCCAACCAACTCCAATCCGCGTACCAATTTGTTTTTTGGGGTACAGAATACTTTCCACTGAATCTTTCCCGAATGAAATTGCGATATAGGCGCATAGTACATCTCAAATTCAGGCTGAACAGTGCCTATGCCCGAAAAAACATAGTTTTTATTATCATTAGTCACATACACATACGGATAAGCTTTAGGCTCAATCTTCAGTTCAGGGTAGCTCGCGTTGCTGAAGAAATCAATATCAGCTTTACTTTCAGCGCCCAGGGCATGGAGTTTGGTTTTAGGGTTCAGACGGGCCTGCGGGTCTTTGTTGTCGGCGCTTTTGAGCCACATATATAGCACTGATTTATTATCAAAACTCCAGCCCTGAACACCTGCGGTAGGGTAAAGCTTATCTTTCAGGAATTTTTTGGTGGACACATCCATTATTTTTATAGTGCCCACTTCGGCGCCGCCTTCTGTATAGGAAATGGCAACGTATTTGGCATCAAAGCTGGGGACAAAGTTTTGGATGGATAATGTTTTGCCTTTTGAATAGGTGAGTGGATCAAAAAGTAGTTGTTCTTTACCGCTCAGCCCTTCGCGATAGTAGAGTTTGCCTACCGACTGGCCGGGCATGGTTTTGCGGTAAAATATACGCCCCTTCATATAGGTGCGATCATTGATCTGCGGAGGTTGCAGTTTATCCAGTTTTTTCCATTCGGCGATGAGTTCATCACGACCGGATATATTGTTCAATACAAATTTACTATAGGTAGCTTCCTGTTTAAACCAGTTTACTACCGATGAATCTTTAATATGCTCGAGCCATCGGTACGGGTCTTTATAAGTAACGCCGAAATAGGTATCGGTACTGTCGACGGTTTTGGTTTCGGGTAGTTTTACTTGTGCGGATGCAGACAGGAAACAAAGGCACGTAGTTAAAAGGATCAACTTTTTCATAACACAAAGGGTTTAAGAAGTGAACGATTAACCAGGCAGGAAAGGTGATATAAAATTACTGTATAAATAATTGGTAATCAAAATATAATGGGGTGAA
>JAFAKI010000279.1 GCA_019235595.1 Mucilaginibacter sp.
GCCAACAGCAGGGTGTCTATCTGATCAGATTTTGCCAATACCTGGTCAAGGTATTTTTTCACGAAATAGTCGGCTCCGGGTTGGTTATGTTCGCCATTCTCAACTAATGGTACCCAAAGCGGGCAGGCCTGCTGGTGCACTTTTACATCGGGGAAAAAGTTATTTATTTCGATCAGGTAGGATTCTGATTGAATAGTGCCCTTAGTTCCTAACACGCCTATCTGTTTAGTCTGTGTGTAATTTCCGATCACTTCCGCAGTAGGGCGGATCACTCCCAATACGCGTTTAGCCGGGTCTTCATGGATCAGGTCACGTTGCTGAATAGTTCTAAGTGCTTTTGCCGAGGCTGTGTTACAGGCGAGTATGATCATAGGGCATCCCATATCAAACAACATCTGCACACATTCCCAGGTATATTCATGAATGGTATTGAATGAGCGGTTGCCATAGGGCGCGCGGGCATTGTCACCCAAATAAATGTAATCATAATCTGGTAGTTGATCGGCAATTGAACGGAAAACGGTAAGACCGCCATATCCCGAATCAAAAATGCCTATAGGTTGCTTATTTAACACAGCGCTAAAATAAAAAAAGCGTCCCGAAAATTTCGGAACGCTCTATTAAAATGACCTATAAATTAATTATTTTAAACCTAATTTAGCTTTTACTTCAGCAGCCAGGTCATCACCTGTAGGCGATACAACCAAATCAGTTTGAGATGAGTTGATCACGTAAGCATAGCCTTTTTCCTTTGCTACCTGTGCAACAGCTGCCCTTACTTTTTCAATAATTGGTTTACCTAGCTCAGCCTGTTTAGCCTGAACTTGTTGTTGTGCTGTATTTTGGTAATCCTGGAAACGTTTTTGCAGGTCATTCAATTCACTTTCCTTAGCGGTACGGATCGCGTCAGTCATGGTAGCACGTTGCGCTTGATAGGCCTGGCCTTTTGACTGTAATTCGTTATTCATCGTGGTCAACTGATCGATAAACTGTTTGTTATATGCTGTAATGGTAGTAATTGCCGCTTTGGTTTCAGGCATTTGATCAACAATCGCGTCCACTGCCACATATCCAATTTTACTTTGAGCTTTAGCCAGGCTTCCTGCAAATACAAAGCATACCGCGATTAAAGCAACCTTTAATAGTTTTTTCATTTTTGTTGTTCTGTGTTTAATAATAGTTTATCTTAATTTTTTAATTCTTTATCTCGCAAACACGCCGGGTTTTAAGCCCAGCTTTGTTATCACGTCCGCACTCTTGTCGTAGCGCGGATTTGCATATAGCATAATCACCTCGCTGTTCTTGTCAAATATCATATCCAAATCCTCTCCTTCTGCTACTTCCTGTATTGCTTTGGTTATCCGATCCTGTATAGGTTTGATCAGAGCGGTGCTCTTTTTTGCCAGCTCACCATCCGGGCCGAATTTCTGACGCTGAAACTCCTTTACCGATTTCTCCTTATCAGATATCTCAGCCTCGCGCCGTTTTTTCATATCAGCCGTCAGTAAAACCTGGTCGGCCTCGTATGCTTTATATAAACGCTCTATCTCCTGCGACCGTGTATCTACTTCCTTTTGCCATTGCTCCGACAATGCCGCCAGTTGCTTTTGTGCTGCTGCATACTCGGGTACATGTTTTAAGATATAATCCGAGTCGACGAAAGCAAAACGCTGCGCAAATGTACTTGTAAACGCTGTAAACGTAAGAACCAATAACAAAATTATTTTTTTCATATAATTTTAATTAAATCCTCCGCTCAGGCTCTGTGAGATCGAGAAATGGAACTGCCCTCTGTTAGCATCCGGTATTCCGGGGATCTTGTCGAACCCATATCCGTAATCCAGGCCTAGCAAACCAAAAATAGGTAAAAATATTCTTGCTCCAACACCCACCGAGCGTCTTACGTTGAATGGATTAAACTGATCAAAATTATTCCACACGTTACCGCCTTCAGCAAACGCCAGTACAAATATAGTTGCCGATTGGCTGGCAATAACCGGGTGGCGCAACTCGAATGTATATTTATTATAAAGGGTGCTACCCGGGTTATTATTCACATTGTAATTTGTTCCGACAGGAATAACAGAGAAGTTTTGATACCCTCTTAAACCGATGATATCACTACCCTGCAGGAATTGGTAGCTCTGCATACCGTCACCACCCAATTTGAAACGTTCAAAGGGCGATGCGGGAACAAAAGAGTTATACTCGCCCAGGAATCCAAACCTCACCTGCGACATCAGCACCAGTTTACCAATAATCTTCTGGAACCACTGCGCATCCCATTTTACCTTATAGTATTCTACAAAATGATATTCCTCGGCAGGCGTAGCTATTTTATAGTTCACCCCATTCCATAATGAATAGGGAGGCGTGCCCTGAATCGTTAATTTAATATTTGAACCTTGGGTAGGGAATATAGGCGCATCAAGCGAATTACGGGTTATATCCTGGGTTAACTTGATATTATACGACGTACCATTCTGGAATATATAGCCAGGGTAATTGTCCAAACTATAGTGATCAAAGTTTAAAGAATAGTTGATCTGGAAGTAGTTGTCGGGCCAGTTCAGCCGTTTACCCAGAGTAATGCCCACACCGTTAATACGGAGATTATTGTAATTAGGGTTAGTCTTTGCGTAATATTGCCCGGTAGAGCTTAACTGTGTATAAGCAGATAATGCGAAGAAAATAGGCTTTTTACCACCCAGCCATGGCTCAGAGAAGGTGAATGAGTAGTTCTGATAAGTACGACCGCTAGATTGACCGCGGATACTCAGCTTCTGTCCATCGCCTTTTGGAAGCGGTTTATAGTCTTTAAAGTGGAAAATATTTTTGAGCGAAAAGTTATTGAAGGTCAAGCCCAGCGTACCCACTATTTGTCCGCCGCCAAAACCACCTGAAAGCTCAATCTGATCTGATGGCTTTTCAACTACGTTGAAGATGATGTCTACTGTTCCGTCCGCCGGGTTAATATTTGTAGGCTTTGGTTCAGTTTTCTGCTCATCAAAGTTACCCAGCTGACCAATTTCACGCGTACTACGAATCAGTAATTCCTTATTGAACTTTTGTCCAGGTTTTACCCTGATCTCGCGTCTAACTACTTTATCATTGGTTACGTCGTTACCTTTAACGTCTACTTTATTGATGGTATACTGAGGACCTTCATAGATCCTTATATCCAGGTCGACCGTGTCATTATAAACTTTTGTCTGAACTGGATCAGCATTATAGGTCAAATATCCCCCATCCAGGTAAAGCGTCGATACGTCATCATTATTAGGTGTCGGGCCCTGTAAGCGCTTGTTCAACTCTTCCTCACTGAAAACATCTCCTTTTTTAACACGGAGCAATTTATTCAGCAAGTCGGACGGATAGCGCGCATTACCGGACCATTTAATATTACCGAAATAATATTTATGCCCTTCAAACACTTTTATCTTAACGTTTACCGTTTTATCATCATTTTTCCAGACAGAGTCCTTCAAAATCTCAGCATCACGGTAACCCTTGTCCTGCATTTTCTCTATCAGGTTTTGCTTGTCTTCATCATATTTATCCTGCAGAAACTTTCTCGATCCGAATAAATTGTACCAACGGCGTTCACGCGTTTTCTTCAGGAATTTCCTAAGTTTCTTACTCGAAAATGCTGTATTACCTTCAAATATTACTTTGTTTATCCTTACTTTTTGCTTTTTATCTACCGCTACATCCAATATCACGCTATTGGCGTCTCCCGGATCTTTACGTTGTTTAATATCGACTGTGGTATTTAAAAAGCCCTTCTCATTAAAGTGTTTTTTAATGATGGCGGTTGTGGTGCTTAACAGGTTTTCGTTAACTATTTTTGAGTTCTTATCGCTCAATTTCTTTTGCAGGTCTTCAATCTCACCTTTTCTGATGCCCGTAATGTGCAAACGCGATAGGCGCGGACGCTCGGTAACGGCTATTTCAAGATAAATGGTATCAAGGTTGATTTTGGTGATATATAATTGTACATCATCAAAAAGGCCCTGGTCATACATTCTTTTAACCACAGCAGCATTTTGTTCGCCCGGTAAATTGATCCTGTCGCCCTTGCTTAGTTTTGATATCTGTACCAATACATCCTTATCGAGGTATTTGGTACCACTAACGGTAACGCCCCCGATTATATAATCTCTTGGGTTCAGATAACTCAAACTATCTGCGGGTATTGATTTTTGCAGAGACGGTCGTTGTTGGGTAACCTGGGCAAGGGTAACTGTGCTTATTATGGCAAAAAGAATAGTAAAAAGAAGTTTATTCATCC
Source organism: Mucilaginibacter sp. (assembly GCA_019235595.1). Lineage (GTDB taxonomy): Bacteria > Bacteroidota > Bacteroidia > Sphingobacteriales > Sphingobacteriaceae > Mucilaginibacter. Next base: position 4,292 of record JAFAKI010000279.1, read on the forward strand.
GAATATTTTAGTGGGCTAAAAATAATTTATACAGTTGTTAAAAAGTGTTAAAAGTAAAAATTTAGTTAAGCTGCTCGCTGATCATCCCAAAACGGCGCTCGCGCTTTTGATAGTCAATAATGGCCTCAAACAGGTCTTCGCGCCTGAAATCAGGCCAAAGTTTTGGTGTAAAATACAGTTCAGCATATGCAATTTGCCATAATAAATAGTTACTTATCCGGTACTCCCCGCTTGTTCTGATCATCAGTTCAGGATCGGGCATACCGCTGGTATATAAATTATTTTCAAATGTTTCTTCATCAATATCGGCAGTACTTAACTCGCCGTTCTGCACTTTTTCTGCAATGTTCTTTGCCGCCTGTACAATTTCCCGGCGCGAGCTATAACTCAATGCCAGTGTAAGGGTAATACCGGTATTTTGCGCCGTTTTTTTAATAGCTCCGGTGAGCTCGGCGTATGCTTTTTCCGGAAGCATATTCAGGTCGCCGATAGCATTTAACCGGATATTGTTTTTCATAAAGTTGCTAATCTCCTTATGAATAGTGCTGATCATCAACTCCATGATAGCGGAAACCTCCAATTTTGGACGGTTCCAGTTCTCAGACGAGAAAGTATATAAGGTGATATATTTTATCCCCAGCTCAGCTGCGCCTTCAACTACGTCGCGAACAGACTGCACGCCATTGCGATGGCCAAACACTCTTAGTTTGCCCTTCCCTTTAGCCCATCGCCCATTGCCATCCATAATGATAGCTATATGCTGAGGTAATCTTAGTAAATCAATCTGATCCTTATATGCCATTGAATCGGTGTTTCAGCAAGCTTTCAACAACTTATGCCCTTTTTTTCAGGGTACAAAGGTAAAACTTCCTTTGTACTTTTTTAGTATGCACCCAAAAAAGAAAAATTGACAGAAAAATTACCTTTACTGAACCGGAAACGCAGTTTATAAAAAGCAAACCGCCGGACAATCAGATAGAAAGCCGGCGATAATGCACTGGGATAAGGATAGGTTAAAAAGCCCCTTGTTGCTTAAGCAGATCTATATCTTTTGATGTGATATTTGCAACGGCATAAGTTTGAATATTGCTTATGTTAAATTCATCCAGCGCCGACACAAAATCTGTATAAACAGAATGATCACTTGGTTTTAAAATAACGATAAGGGGTTTGCCTGATGCCTGTAATACTTCTTTGCTCTTGGTAATTAGAGCTGCCCTCAAACCCGTTTTGCTAAAATTGACCAATTGAGGCTTAGTCAATGGTTCTTCAGGCATACCCATGTACCACATCACTGTGTTATCCTTTCCAAGACAAACACTCATGGTACGTGTTTCGGGAACAGCATCAGGATGGCTATCCTTAACCGGCATTGCGAGAGGCATTGCCTTTGGTTTGGCTAAGGTGGTAGCCATAATAAAAAAGGTGATCAGCAGGAAAGCAAGATCAACCATGGCAGTAAGATCAATACGGGGAGTTGTGGTACGGCGTCTCCCTTTTCTGCCTTGATTTCCGGAGGTAGTTAATTCGGCCATGACTTTAAGTTTTCAGGTAAATATTCGGTTAAGCATCAAAACAAGATATATTGTTTTGATATAATCAAATATACAAAATAAAATTCTGTAAAAACAAAACTTAAAGAATAATTATCTGAAAAATTAAACTGCGGATTGTTCTGGAATTACAAAATATCAAAGACAACTAGTAAACGTTCTGCTTTTTTAGCAGATCGATTTCTTGAGGTGTAATTTCAACAACAGCATAAGACTTTACTTTGCAGCTATCTATAATGCGTAGGGCTTTTACGAAATTTTTGTAGGTAGCTTTGTTAGATGCTTTGATAAGCACGATCATATAAGATGTATCATTTTTGAACTTTAATGCATTTTCAGAAATTGCTTTAGGTAGACTATCCTTTCCACACCCAGTTACTATCGGGCCGACACTAGGTTTCTTTATATCTCCCATATAGTATAATACCTTGTTATTATTGCCCAGACAAAGCGTCATTGTACAATTGTCCATAATGGGCAATTTAACATCTTTGGCTTTATCGATTGACTGAAAGGCATCCATAGCTTTTGGCCGTTGTATACAGGAGGAAGT
>JAFAKI010000306.1 GCA_019235595.1 Mucilaginibacter sp.
AAAGGTTGGAATGTTGTAAAGTTGGAAGGTTGAGTTTAGCGTGTTTTATGACAGATCTCTTAAATGGCATGTCTTCACACGACCCCGTAGGGGTCTAATGTTGGTAGAATGATAATTATCCGTTATTTATGTGCCGTAGGTACATAACCTATTCAATTATGCATTGGCGGTTTGTTTCGCACCTAAGGCGCGTAAATTGAGGGGAGTCTCATTTGTTACCAACATTTTGCTCCTGACGGAGCAGTAGGGTAATGGCAATTGTTTAAATATTGTTAAACCCATAAGTCAGAGCAATCCAATCTCGTTCATCTTTTAAAAAGACGATGTGAAATAGGATATAACAAATCAAATAAACAAGTTCACAATAGCTTCCCAAAAATCATCACTCTCAACACTCTCCATATCGGCTATGTCAAACTGTTCATCTATCTGCTCAGAAAAATCTATTAATTCTTCGCTCATGACTAATAGTTTTAATAATGCCAAATTATAGCTATTGTATCAATCAATACAGTTGCTATAAGAAATCTGACATTTTGATTAGATAAATTAGAAATAGATGTATATTACTGCTAATATAGAATATATATACCAAAAACCAAATTGGTATTGTGAAATTTAATATAAACTTAATCAAATCGGTAAATCAGACCACCGATCACTATACAGAAGAAATAACTGAACATAATTGCCGTAGGAAAACCACTAAACGAGTCATCCAGCAAAAAGAAAGGAAGAAATGTTAAGACAGTTAGTATACCGCCAATGAGGGACATGATAAGTTTTCTATGAGCATAATTTGTAGTGTTACGATAAGCTATGACACCAACTCCCCAAAAGACTAACCAGGTAATGAATGACAGTACTGCGCCAACCATTATGAATCCAAAATATCCTTGTAACAACGACCCAAGATCTGGGAGTGAAAAATTGGATTGTTTGGGGTATGAATAATAGTCGATCACTAAATAAATCGGGGGTGCGACTAGCAGACTTGTAAGCCACACTTTGAACGTATAAGAAAGCGCATAATATTTCATTGGAGATTGTTTTATAGCGGAAAGATTTGGCAACCGTTTAAAAGTTGCCAAATCTTAAGTTGGTTTTATTGCCAGTTGATCTTTCTTGAGAAATACATCAGCGTTGCCACCACAAAGAATAGCGCTACACTACCGACCAGCAGGGCCAGGTCCTCCAACTGAATGATGATGTATATAAAAGCGTAAAACAAGCTAAGAATAAAAGCAAACAAACCTGTCGACCTTAGGCTTTTTATGAGCGACTTTAAAAAGGCAGCAACCAAAAGAACGGTTGCTGCCGAAGCGATAAGGTAGGCGGAAGTGAACCCTATTTGCTCTGAAAATGAGAGCAGCAGGGTATAGTAAACGATCATGGCTGCGCCGATCAGCACATAGTTAAATACATGGATACGTTGCTTGCTGATCATTTCGGTCAGGAACAAGGAAATGAAGGTGAGCATGATGATCAGGATGGCGTATTTGCTGCTGCGGGTAGTTTTTTGGTACTGGTCGACCGGCAGGCGCAGTTTTACGCCGAATGTGGCATCATCGGCTTTTTTGGTTTTCAGTACATTCAGGTCATCTACCCATTGCTGCGGGAAGGGGCGGTTATAATAAAGCATGCGCCATTTTGCATCGAATTTGTTGGCCTTGGTGTCAATATTACGTGTATCCGGTAAATAACGCCCGTCAAAGCTTGGGCTGCCCCAATTCCCTTTCACGGTTACATCGGTGGTTTTACCCAAATGCAGAAAGCTTAGTTCATTGCTTCCCTTCAAATCAAGATTAAATTCAAACGGAATCGTTTTATCCATTATTCCCGTTAAGTTGACTGCCACTTGCAGGCCGCTGGTAAATATGGTGTCGCCAAAAGCGGGTTCGGCGGTTGCAACCTGTCCGGCAATTTTTAATTGAGGATTGGTTTTCAGACCTTTCAGATCGCTGATGCTGAACAGCATTTTGGCTTTTTCGGGCATTAGCTGGTCTGCAGTTATTGAAAGGGCATTGAGATCAGCTTTTGTAAAATTTCCCGATACCTTAATAGTGCCATTATAAACAACTACCTCGAATATACCCCGGTGTAGTACATCAGGACTAACGTTGGCATTGTAATCCAACTCGTTTGGTAGTATGAATAAATTAGTTGTGACCTCTTTCGTCACGTCCTTCCCGGAATTGTCGGTTTCTTTGACCTGCTTTTTGTAAGGTACTACCAATACCGGCCCCTGTATCAACTGTTCGCCTGAGTATTGATCTGATACCTGTTTCTCCGTCTCATCCTGGCGTTGCGCCCGTTCCTGTATCAGGTTTTGAACTAATGCGGACGGAATGAGCAATAGAATGATGAGCAGGCCGATGAAGGCCAGTTTTACTGTTACCGACTCCTTGAGCCAGTACAGAAATCCTTGCGGTTGTGGTTGTTCGGTTATCATTTTAATAAAAGTACTTTGTTTTTCAAAGTAAATAGTGAAAAAATATATGGTTGATTATTGTGCAGAAGGTTTTCTGGCCGACTTGCTTAGGATAAGGAAACTGTTGATCGACAGAAGCCCCACTAATCCGATATAAGACAGTTTTTCGTAAATAGTACCATGGAAGCCTTCTTTCAAACCATTGAAAGTGACCCACAGAACAAACAGGATATTGCCGCTAATGGCGGCAAACCTGAGCAATGCGATGAATTGTTTATTGAACATGACGTTGATGTTTTAGATATGAATAAAATCAAATAGCTTTCTGTTGTTTGATCAGTTGTTCCAATGTATTCAAGTGTTCTTTAAAAGCCTGTTTACCTTTGGTTGTCGCCTCGTAATTGGTATTAGGCTTGCGGCCCAGAAAACTTTTATGCACCACAATATATTCCTCCTTCTCCAATGCTTTTAAATGCGAAGCCAGGTTACCGTCGGTAATGTTTAGCAGATCTTTGAGCGAATTGAAGTCGTAGCGCTCATTGGCGGCCAGCACGCTCATGATCTGTAACCTTACGCGGTTCTCAAATGCTTTATCAAGTTTATCAAAGGCTATCTTCACTTATCGTATTTTAAGTACATCATGCTGCCGTAGATGATATGCAGCAGACCAAAACCAATGGCCCAAAATAGTAATCCGTAACCGGGTAAACAAGCAGCAATCAATCCGAGTGCGATTTCGAGCAAACCGAGGTATTTTACATCACTGAAAGTGAAGTTACTGGCGCCAACCAATGAAAGACCATAAAAAATAAGTGTTGTCGGGGCTATAATGCCATAATAACCCCGTGTAAGGAAGATGAATATTAATATACCACCAGTTACCAGGGGCACAACCATATGGAAAAGCAAAGTCCGGCTAAGGTTACCCCAAATAGGCTGACCTTTGCGTTTCGCCTTCCTTGTAGTTAAAATAATACCGGTAGAAACCGATGCAAAAAGTACTACAAAGCCAAGGATGAGGAATACGGATACATTAAGTATTGAATTAAGTATGCCCACAATATGGTAATGCGTATCAGGATTGATGGTATGTAAATCTACATACAAAAGATAGTACGCTATTGCAGCACCGATAAGTGCATATACCCCGGCCAATATACCGGATAAACCGCTCAGCGAAATGAATTTGGAGGAGCGCTCCATAATGCTGCGTATGGACGCCAGCTCGTTTTTAAGATCTTCTTCTTCCATTGAAAAGCACTTTGTATTTCAAAGTAAATAAATAGTGATCAATAATCAAAATTTTTATAGCTATTTTTGACATAAACCTTAACACAAATTATGAATCGCCTTATCAATATCAGCAAAGATCGGTACTTAAGGACACTCTTATTGATAGTACTTTGCTGTATAATCGTTTATATAATATCTGAGATTTTATATAAAGTGCTTTGTGGTGGAAATTTTGATAATTCAGAAATTGCTTTTTTTATAACCTCCATAAAGGACACGTTTCAGATATTGATTTTCTTAATAGTTGGAGTGATAACTATTCTCTCATATTTGCAGGCCAGTAAAACTTTATTTACACCTATAAAAACGGAAATATTTAAAATTCAAATAAAGGCTTTCGAAGAAATTCTCATTTTTTTTCAGAGTAAATCGGAAACTGATTTTACCGCTCAATTTGATTTTGATTTTATTGTTCAGGCGAATTCCAGAATGATGATTTCAGATTTTATAGAGCATTTTTATAAGAATGAAATTACAGTTGATAAAGAAAAACTTAATGAATTGCGCAATAATTTTGCGGGAGCAATTGCAACTCACACTTGGGCTGTTAAAAATTTTTCTTCGCCTGAATACTTTGAAAAGACAGAAGTTGATGTGCCAGAAGAAGTTACAAACCCTGCGATTATTTTAGAAAATTGGAAAAATTATGAATATGGCCCAATTAATCTATCACGTAAATTTTCTGAGCAGCGAGATAAACTTAATCAACTTATTGCATCCCCACTTATTCCCATTGAATTAAGAAACAAAATCCAAAGTTTTGACGGCATAATTCATGAAAATCTCTTAATCGTAGGTAAAGTTTTGAATGATATTGCACAGGAGTTGCCTCAAAAATTTCCAACAGCAAAATCTCTAGCCAAATTTGAACCGATTGGAATATGGAACAGATATAACGATCAAAAAAAGGATGTGGAAGATACAGCTAATGAAATATTAACTTATATCAGAAAATATTTGAAGATCGATAAACTAGTTGATTGAATCCAATTATTCTATACCGTCAACGCCGCCTTCACCAAATAAGGTAATATCTCTTTCTGAAATGAAACGAAGTTTTTGCGTACGTCAGAGTCACTAACCGAGGTAAATGCAAAGCTGAACACAATATTCTTACTGCATTTAATGAGGAAACGGATACGCTGCATGGAGTTTTCCTGTTTGCGCATGCCGCTCAACTGCATAAAGGAGCTGACCAGCATTTCTTCCAGTTCGTTTGAAAGGTTCTTTAAAAAATCCTGTGAGTTGGCTGACTCGCGGATAAAGTCCCATCCGATGAACTCGTTGCAGACCGTATAGGAGAGGCGGCAGGTTTTCATGATGAGGTTGCTCAGGTGCGTTTCCTCATCAATTTCGGTGGTGGTGCTGTTGATCAGTTCGTCTACGCTGGATTTGATATAATCCATCAGCAATACATGCAAAACGGCCTCTTTACTATCAAAATATTTGTAAATAGTGGCTTTGGCTATCTTGGCCTTTTTGGCTATCTCGTTGACACTGGTTTTATGGTAACCGAATTTACGGAATAACTCCTGTGCCGCTCTTTTAATACTTTCTTTAATTTTATCAGCTTCCATGTATCAATTAGATACAAATATCTCAAAATTACTCACATTTATACTATAGGCACGCAGCGCCCTTGTGGCAGGAGCCTTTACTGGTGTGCCATCAGCCAATGAGAATTTTGATCCGCTGCAGGGATCGGTGCAGGTAAGTGAATTATTATCAAGCGTTACCGCGCACCTCTTTTGTGGCTGATAGCTGCTGCAGGCATCGTAAGCAGCATAAGTGAGGTCTGGTTCACGATAAATGATTAATCCTGCTACGCCATAACCTTTTATAATAACCGCACCGCCGGGACTTTTCAATGCCGCTAAGCTCGGATTATCCACATCGGCCTGGAAGTTTACAGCCACACTTGGCACCAAATCGCCGCTCTTTCCACATGAAAGAAAGCTCAGTAAGATGACAGCCAGCAGACAAAATTTGCGGATCATATGATCTCTGTTTGGAATTGTTTTAGGAAGCGAACGTCGTTTTCAGAGAATAAACGTAAATCGCGTATCACATATTTTAAGTTGGTGATCCTTTCTATACCCATTCCAAAAGCAAAGCCGGTATACTTTTTACTATCGATGTTGCAATTCTCCAAAACGTTGGGGTCGACCATGCCGCAACCCAATATTTCTACCCAACCGGTGTATTTGCACATGTTACAACCGGAGCCACCGCAAATAGTACAGCTGATGTCCATTTCAGCCGATGGCTCAGTGAACGGGAAATACGATGGTCGGAAACGCACTTTGGTACCCTCGCCATATAATTCTTGAACGAAATGATATAGCGTTTGCTTCAGATCAGCAAAAGATACGTTTTCATCAATATACAAACCTTCTACCTGGTGGAAAAAGCAATGCGCACGGGCCGATATGGCTTCGTTACGGTAAACCCGCCCCGGCATAATAGCGCGGAACGGCGGTTTGCCATTTTCCATCATACGCACCTGGACAGATGAAGTGTGCGTACGAAGGGCAATATCATCCTTCCCATTGTTCTTTTTAATGAAGAAGGTGTCCTGCATATCGCGCGCAGGGTGTTCTTCTGGGAAGTTCAATGCCGAAAAGTTATGCCAATCGTCTTCTATTTCCGGCCCTTCTGCTACCACGAACCCAAGGCGTTTGAAAATGTCGATGATCTCATTCCTGGTTAATGACAGCGGATGACGCGAACCAACTTCGAAGCCTTCGCCGGGTAAAGTCAGGTCAAGTTCGGAGGCTTGAGTCGAAAGTCCCGAGTCGAAAGTTTCTTTTAATTCAGCGTATTTGGTTTCAGCCAGTTGTTTAAACTGGTTCAGCACCTTGCCATAAATACGTTTGTCTTCCGGTCCGACATTTTTAAACTGATCGAACAGATCTTTAATAATGCCCTTGGTTCCTAAAAATTTTATGCGGAATGTTTCCAATTCCGCAGCATTTGCCGGCGCAAAAGCGTTTATCTCAGATGTATATTGATCTATTTGTTCTTGCATTATAAAGTCCTCAAAAATTGTTCGGCTGTTAAAACCGGTATGGTGGATTGTTTATAGTCTTTTATATTTCTTGTGATGATTACATCAGCGCTGTTACTAGCTGCTGCGTAATACTGAACAGCATCTTCGAAATCTGAAAAATCAGAAGCGAGAGCGTCATCAACAATTTTTATATCTTCAGTAACGACCGATAACCTTTCGGTCAATGACTTTATTGCATTCCTTGCGTTCTTCTCGCCGAATGATCTTTTAGCGATGTAATGTACATTTAGTAGTGCATGAACCGATGTTGAGCAGTTATAATTCCTGTTGTCACTTAAAAGCAATACATCCGCTGATGATTCGTAATGCGGATATCGATTGAGAAACACATCTAATAGGATATCCGAATCAATAAAAATATTTTTATAAGCCATACTTTTCCTCTATATGCTTCCCATATTCTGCTTTGTGGTCAAAGTCGGGGGTAGGCTTTTCAGAAAGCGTTAAATCTTTTATCCATTGCGGATAATTTTTCTTGGGCTTAACTGGTAACTGCTTTGCTTCGATTTCAGAAATGCTTTGCAGATAGCTTTGAACTAGTTTTGATAAACTAGTGTGTTTTTTTTCTGCATACTTTTTCCCAAAGTCAACGGTGGCTTTATCAATACTCAATGTCAGTTTGGTAGTTGCCATAATAAATTTACTTATACGTACAAATATAAGAAATTTATACGTATAATTTACTTGATCACGCCCAGCTCTTTACCAACTTTGGTAAATGCTGCGATAGCTTTATCCAAATGCTCCTGTTCATGGGCAGCTGATATCTGCACCCTGATACGTGCCTTGCCTTGCGGAACAACCGGGTAGTAGAACCCGATCACATAAATACCTTCTTCCAGCATTTTTGCGGCAAAATCTTGAGACAGTTTGGCATCATACAGCATTACGGGGACAATAGGGTGCACTCCCGGCCTGATATCGAAGCCAGCCTCCGTCATTTTAGTACGGAAATATTGGGTGTTCTTTTCCAGTTTATCGCGCAATTCAGTAGTCTCGCTAAGTAAGTTTAATACAGCGATTGATGCGCCGGTAATGGATGGCGCCAATGTATTGGAGAACAAATATGGTCTTGAACGCTGTCTAAGCATATCAATAATTTCCTTGCGTCCTGATGTAAAACCACCCGATGCGCCACCCAAGGCTTTACCCAAGGTGCCGGTGATGATATCGATCTTACCCATCACATTGTGGTGCTCGTGCGTACCGCGACCGGTTTTGCCGATAAAACCTGAACAATGACTCTCATCGATCATCACCAATGAATTATATTTTTCTGCCAGTTCGCAGATTTTATCTAATTGGGCAATGGTTCCATCCATACTGAATGCCCCATCAGTAACAATAATGCGGTGACGGCAGCTTTGTGTCGCCTTTAATTTTTCCTCCAGATCAGCCATGTCATCGTGCTTGTAACGCTGGCGTTGTGCCTTGCACAATCTTACGCCGTCGATAATCGAGGCATGATTCAACTCATCAGATATGATGGCGTCTTGCTCATTAAACAAAGGTTCGAAAACCCCACCGTTAGCATCAAAAGCTGCTGCATACAAAATGGTATCTTCTGTACCCAAAAACTCAGCAATCTTTGCTTCCAATTGTTTATGTATATCCTGTGTTCCGCAGATAAAACGCACTGAGGACATGCCGTAACCATGCGTATCCAGCGTTTCTTTTGCCGCTTGTATCACTTTAGGGTGACTGGATAACCCAAGGTAATTGTTAGCGCAAAAATTGATCACTTCTTTACCGCCCTGCACCGTAATATCGGCACCCTGGGGTGAGGTAATTATACGTTCTCTTTTGTAAAGGCCGGCTTCATCAATAGCAGTGAGTTCCTGCTCTAACACAGGTTTCAGGGTAGTATACATATAAGTGAGATTTTAGTGGTGCAAAATTAAGAATTTGCCGGGCAATATTTAATAGTCGACGCAAACGCTTGCGTTCATGTTAACTGCAATGAAATGAAATAGTGGGCTACGGCGTATACACATAATGCACCTGCTTAAAAAAGCCGTTGGTAATGAGGTTGTTTTGCACCGCGGTAACATTGCCGACAGCATCGTAAGCAGTATCCGCCTGTGGAAATGCAAATGTACCGGAGATAAGCCGGTTAGCCGTGTCAATAGCAGTTATTACCAGGCTGGCGCCGGCGGTTGTGCCCGAGGTGGGGTTTTGTTCGGTAAGGGCGCGGTGTATCGGTAGTATGTAATAACCGAAACTGTCAAAATTGCCATTTGCAGGACCAACCGGAAAATTGTTACCAGCGGTAGCACTGTTTTGGATGGCTGTAAGCTGTATTATTTTGTTGTCCATCGTTCCCCTGCAAGTAAATACTTTACCTGTGCCATTGTACTCCAGCGATGCCGTTACGGTTACCGCTGTCCAGGCAGTATCGTTAATCAAAGCATACATACCCTTTGCCGGCAGGGGGGCGGGGGCATTAGCAGCCTCCTTTTTGCAATTTTGTAACTGCACTCCAATGAATAACAAAGCTGCGCCAAGTATGCTTTTTGGTTTTAATGTTTTCATGGCACTATGCATTTCACCATCGCTCGCCGGTTGCCGGTCGAATGAATCTGATTATTACAGCAGTATGTAACAATTACGATAGCTTCCTGATAAATGGTTGCCAGCGGTTTTAAGAATTATCGTAATTCCCGTTCGTCTAACGCCGGGCAACCAGGATATCATTTAAATAGAATTATTAATTCAAATCCGCGAAATCATTTAGTCATTATAAGTCAACGGTTCATACTAATTTCGTATTATTGACTTTCAATAATTAATTTTTTGCTTTTTCATGTCCGACAGAAAACAACATTGGGAAAATGTTTATCAAACCAAACAATTAACCGAAGTAAGCTGGTATGAG
>JAFAKI010000090.1 GCA_019235595.1 Mucilaginibacter sp.
ATCGAAGTGTCGCGCGTAGAGGCCCTTCCCAACATGCTTCGAGAGCCTCAGCATGACACCCATTTTATTTAACTTATCGCCCTATCCAAATGCGTATATCCGCCATCCACATGGATCAGTTGCCCGGTAGTATGGCTTGATTTTTCAGATAACAGGAAAGCTACCATATTGGCTATTTCCTCGCAGGTGGTCATGCGTTGCTCCAAAGGTATTTTAGAGACGATAGAACCCAGCTTTTCATCCGGGTTGGGCAGGGTTTTTATCCAATTCTCATATAAGGGCGTCCAGCACTCGGCTACGATCACAGCATTTACACGGATACTATATGGCAAAAGCTCCACGGCCCACTCGCGTGTCAGTGCATTGCGTCCGCCGTTGGATGCAGCATAGGCTGACGTATTCCCCTGGCCAGTTTCTGCTGTTTTTGAGCCGATATTAACTATTGTCCCTTTGCTTTTCTTCAATTCGGGCAAGGCATAATGCGCCAGAAGGTAATAATGCACCAGGTTTTTATGCAGAGAAGCCATAAACTGTTCATAATTTCCTTTTTCCAAACCTACACCGTCGTTTACTCCCGCGTTATTCACCAGGCCGTCTATTCGACCGTATTGTTCAATGACGGATTTAACGGCGTTTTCACACTGGGCAGGATCGGTCAGCTCGGCCACGAAGTGCGATGCTTTTCCGCTAAGTTCGTTCACCACTTTTAAATTATCCTGTTCACTGCGACCGATAATAACCGGGAAGGCGCCCTCTGCGGCCAATACCCTTACGATGCCTTCGCCAATTCCTTTTGCTCCGCCGCTTACGATTATGATTTTATCTTTGAGTTGAAGATCCATTTTATTGAGATTTCGTACCTACAGCACGTAATTGGATTACTATTAATTATCTACCAACATTTTGCCCCGATGGGGCTTTCCCGACGATTATTCTGTCAGATTATAAAATTCGATAGCGTTACCACCATAAAACTGCGCCTGCTCATTTTCTGAGAAGCGCGACGTATAAATTTGCAATATTTCTAATGCCCTATTGTAGCCACCAGCCAGTTTGCAAACCGGCCAATCCGAGCCATACATTACCCGGTTAATGCTAAAGGCATTGAAAACTGTATCCAGATACGGCGTAAAATCATCCGTTTTCCATGAGTACCAATCAGCTTCGGTAAGCATTCCCGATACTTTGCAATAAACGTTCAGATGTTTTGACAGTGCCTCAATATCCCGTTTCCACTCATCAATTTCTTTGGTTTTGATCAGCGGTTTTGCCAAATGATCTACCACAAACTTTTGATCGGGAAACTCGGCAACCAGTTTCGCTGCGTGTTTCAGATGCTTTGGGTAGATCAGGATATCGTAAGTAAAATTATATTTATTCAGCAAAGAGATCCCGTTTTTAAAACTATCGCGAAGCATTAGCTGATCATCCGGATCAGCTTGCAGCACATGACGAAAGCCCTTCATTTTGGGATGATGTTCGTGGTAATATTTTAGCTTATCCTCCACTCTAATTGATTGCAGATTAACCCATCCCACTACACCCTTGATGAAACTATGTTGATCGGCCAGATCAAGCATAAATCGATTATCTTCGTCCGTATGGCAGGTTTGTACCAATACAGTTCCGTCGATATTGTTACGCTGCAGTAAGGGCAACAAATCGTTCGGCAAAAAATCACGCGCGATCACAGACATATCACTGTTGATCCAGCTATCTCTTACCGGGTCGAACTTCCAGAAATGCTGATGTGCATCAATTCTTTGCATAGGCTACCAGTTTTTGCGTTGCTGTGCCCAAACCGTCAATTCCTAATTCTACTACATCACCTGGTTTCAGGTATACGTTTGGTTTCATGCCTAACCCTACCCCAGCAGGTGTACCGGTCGAAATAATATCCCCTGGCAAAAGGGTCATAAACTGACTGGTATAACTAATCAGGTGCGGAATGTTAAATATAAAGTTCGCTGTGGTACCATCCTGCATGGTTTGACCATTCAGTTTGAGCCACAGTCGAAGATTATGTGGATCGCTTATTTCATCTGGTGTTGCCACAAAAGGACCGATGGGTGCGAATGTATCACAGCCTTTTCCTTTATCCCAAGTACCGCTGCGTTCGATCTGAAACTCACGTTCCGACACATCATTGTGCAATACATATCCGGCTACATAGTCCATCGCATCCGCCTCATCCACATAACTTGCTTTTTTGCCTATTACAATAGCCAGCTCAACCTCCCAATCTGTTTTTACAGAGTTTCTAGGGATGACAATATTATCATTCGGGCCAACAATGGCCGTGGTTGATTTCATGAATATCACCGGTTCGGTGGGCGGCGTAGCGTTGGTTTCTTTAGCATGATCAACATAATTCAAGCCGATACATACAATTTTTGATGGCCGGCCAAGCGGGCAGCCCAGGCGGACATCATCGCTTACTTCGGGAAGGTTATTGTTTTTGATAAAATCAGCTAGCCTGTTTAAGCCATCGGTCTCAAAAAATCTCTCATTATAGTCCTCGCCAAATGCCGAGGTATTGTATCGTTTATCATTAATCAGGATGCCTGTTTTCTCTTTACCGGCTTCGCCGAATCGGATTAATTTCATAAATAAAAGTAGTTATTTTATTGTCATTGGAGAGACGCATTACTTTACATCTCTTATATTATGTTTTAGGTATTGATCTTTATAAAGCCACCATCAATTGGGTAGTCACAGCCGGTAATAAAACCAGCTTCATCCGAGCATAAATAAAGCGCCAATGCTGCTATTTCTACCGGTTTGCCCATACGCCCTATAGGCTGACTTTTTGATAATTTCTCAAATATTTCCTGTTGGTTGTCAGGATAATTTTTGGCAATGAATCCATCCACAAATGGCGTATGCACACGTGCCGGAGAGATACTATTGCAACGGATATTATCGTGCAGATAATCGCGGGCTACAGACAAAGTCATCGCAAAAATGGCGCCTTTGCTGGTTGAGTATGCAAATCTATCCACCAAACCCACGCTTGCAGCAATAGAAGCCGTATTCAGGATCACGCCGCCACCTTTAGCCTTCATCAATGGAATTGCTGCGAACAAACAATTGTATGCGCCTTTCACGTTCACGTTCATCACGCGGTCGAAATCTGCTTCACTGGTAGTGGCTGCTGCACCAATGTGTGCGATACCCGCATTATTAACCAAAATATCAATCCGACCTATCCCGTTGAGCACATCTAAAACTTGCCGTTGCTCGCTTACATCGCAAATGTGAAATGAGGCTTTACCGCCATTTTGTTTTATCTCGTTTACCGTAGCAGATGCCGTTTGCTGATCCAGGTCGATGATGTGCACATCGGCTCCCTGCTTTGCAAAAAGTTCTGCAATCGCTTTTCCTATACCACTGCCGCCTCCTGTTATAACTGCTGATTTATTTTGTAATGAAAACATAACTTTTTAATAATATCGAACACCGAATTCTGAACACCGAACACCGAAGTGTTGATTTACTTCATTATTCATCATTCGGTATTCATTATTCGATATTTAATTTACAATGACACTCCTCTTTTCCACGGAATAAAATCGTCCTGCTCTAACTGAACTGATTTTGGTTGTTCTTCACCGTTGGCTACGCGGATCACGTATTCCAAAATACGCTCGCCTGCCTGTTTGATGGTTTCTGAGCCTTCTATGATCGTCCCGCAATTGATGTCGATGATATCGGGCATCCGGTTATAAGTAGCCGTATTAGTTGATAATTTGATTACCGGAGCAACGGGATTGCCCGTTGGAGTACCCAAACCCGTGGTGAATAATATCACATTTGCGCCTGAACCCACCTCGGCTGTGGTGCTTTCCACATCACTTCCTGGCGTGCACAAGAGGTTAAGGCCTTTTTTAGTCACTTTCTCAGGGTAATCCAATACCGCTGCAACAGGTGATGTCCCCCCTTTTTTGGCTGCACCAGCTGATTTAATTGCATCGGTGATTAAGCCGTCTTTAATATTCCCGGGGGATGGATTTGCGTAAAATCCCGAACCGTCCTGCTCAGCGCGGGCATTGTAAATGATCATCAGGTCCATAAAACGTTTGGCAGTATCTTCGTCTACACAACGATCGCTCAGCTCCTGCTCTACCCCGCAAAGCTCCGGGAACTCGGATAATATTACTGAGCCACCCAATGAAACCAAAATATCCGATACGTAACCCAACGCGGGGTTAGCAGAAATACCAGAAAAGCCATCGGAGCCGCCACATTCCAAGCCAATACACAATTTAGATAAAGGCGCCGGCGTACGTTCGGTCTCGTTAGCTTCGATCAGGGCAGCAAAGGTTTGTTTTAGGGCATGCTGTAATAAATTACGCTCTGTACCCATTTTTTGCTGTTCCAAAATCACCAGGGGCTTTTTAAAATTGGGATCGCGTTTGGCTACCTCCTCTTGCAAAATACTGGCCTGCGCATGCTGACAACCTAAACTTAAAACAGTCGCCCCTGCAACATTTGGATGCGTGATGTAGCCGGCGAGCAAACCGCATAATGCTCTTGAATCCTGCTGCGTGCCTCCGCAGCCCATATCATGTGTCAGGAATTTGATGCCATCAATATTTTTGAAGAAACGTTTATTGCCTGCGGCTTCCTTCCCCGCCTGCATATCTGCACTCAGAATTTCCTGGGTCGATTTTCCCGCCTGGTAAAGCCCCATCAACTGCTCTACTTCGTTCTCGTAATTCTTCGCCTTTTTGTAGCCCAGTTTATCAACCAAAGCTTCTCGCATTACCTGTATGTTACGGTTCTCGCAAAATACCAACGGGATAACGATCCAGTAATTAGCCGTTCCCACCGAACCATCTGCGCGGTGATAGCCCATAAATGTACGCCCCTCAAACCTGGAGGTATCCGGCTTATGCCAGTCTAGCTTTCGATTTCCTAAATGAAACTCACTTGATGCATGATGAATGTTTTCAGTAGACACCAATCCACCCTGCGGAATAGGTTTTGTTGCCTTACCTACCAATACGCCATACATAAAAATAGAATCGTCAGGTTCAAGGTCACCCAATGCAAATTTGTGTTTGGCAGCAACCTTTTCTGTCAGGCTAAAACTCAGACCTTCAAACTCTATAGGAGTTCCCTGGTCCAGGTCACGCAATGCAACCAGCACATTATCCTTGGGATGTATGCGTAAGTAGTTATGTTGTGTCATTGTATTATTGACCGTTGATTATCCTGATTTCAGGATTACCATGATTAACTTATATTATTAAATCTATCGCTGATTACTGATTAACCGATCACCGGTTGACTATTCAATCAACTTAAAAATCCTATCCATCATCACCCACTTCTCGCCCGGCTTTGCATTTTTCAGCGGCTGCTGAAATTTCCACATCAGGGTTTCCCATTCCTGCACTTTGGCGTTGTCGCTGTCCATAGCAGCTTTACGATCAAAGCTAAAATCATCACTCGTTTCCATTATCATAAACAAATGGTTATCGAAACGGTGAATCTCCATATCAGTGATGCCTGAATCCGTGATGCTTTTCTTTATCTCAGGCCACACCGACCGGTGGTATTCTTCGTACTCAGCAATCAATTCAGCATCATCCTTCAGATCAAGCGCCAGGCAATATCTTTTCATTATTGTAGTGTTAGTTCAACCACCGGAATTTCGTAAGGCGGTTTGTTTTTGGGCAATGACAATTCCAGATCGTTTCCATTTGAAGCGGTGTATTTTACTTCAGAATAGTCGTTTAATAGCTGGATGTACTTCACTTTTCCTTTGTAGTCCGACAGCACCAGCTTGCCATCCGCCGGGTAATTATACAAATGGATATACAACCGTTTAGTTTTAGGATTGTAAGTCAATTTTTCTCCTTCCGGTGCTTTGAACTGCGATGGGGCTAAAGTACAATCGTAAATAGCCTTATCATTTGCGTGCATCCAATAAGACAGGCTGTCCAATGCGTGGGTTGCGCGGTAATCAAACTCGCCACGTGCTGTAGGGCCAACATTCAATATCAGGTTACCACCATTGCTTACTGAAGTAATCAACAGATCCAATAACTGACGATGTGTTTTCCAGGTGTTCTCATCACGGTAATAGCCCCAAGAGCCAGAGAAAGTCTGACAGGTTTCAAATGTTTTACCATGATATTTTTCCAGCTCTTTGGTGCTTACTTGCTCTGGTGTCTCAAAGTCGCCGCCATCGCTGTAGTCATAAAGACCAAGCCTGTTATTTACGATGATGCCAGGTTGTAATTGTCTTACTGTTTTCAGCAGATCTTTTGCGCCCCAATCATCGCCCCATTTACCGTGTTTGTCGCCTTTATTCCACGACCAATCCATCCACAATATGTCTATTTTGCCATATTTAGTCATTAACTCGGTCACCTGGTTCTTCAGGTATTCGCGGTATTTATTCATATCGCGGCCTTTGTTCAGGCGATCATAATTGGCTTTTGTAGTATCCACCTGTACTAGCGGGTGCGCATCATCCATGGTATAGTCGGGGTGATGCCAGTCTAGCAAAGAGTAATAAAATCCGACTTTTAACCCTTCGGCCCTGAAAGCTTCTACAAATTCTTTTACCAGATCCCGTTTTGCCTTGGTATTAGTGGCTTTATAATCGGTATATTTAGAATCGAACAGACAGAAACCTTCGTGGTGCTTGGTAGTCAGCACTGCGTATTTCATCCCAGCTGCTTTTGCTTCCCTGGCCCATTTTTTTGGTTCAAAATGATCAGGATCAAACTGGTCAAAATACTTCTGGTATTCTTCATTGGTCAGGTGTTCATTATGCTTCACCCATTCATGGCGGGCAGCTTGCGAGTACAAACCCCAGTGGATAAACATCCCGAAACGGGCGTCGGTCCACCATTCCATACGTTGTTTCTTTTGTGCTTCGGTTTCGTTACCGAGTTTTTTCTGCTGGGCAGAAGCGAATGATAGCGCGAAGGCTATCGATAAAACTGTGAGTATTGTTTTTTTTAACATAGTAATGTGTTGTTTAGTGAGTAGCGACAACTTCAAGCTCTTTAACTTTGATGTTTCTTAAAGCGAAATAGAATATATAAACGAAACTGATAAGCGGTACGAGGTACGCTACGCGTATACTGCTCATATCCGAAACACGCCCCAATACTAAGGGAATAACTGCACCACCAACTATTCCCATAATTAATAGCGAAGATGCTTTTTTTGTTTTTTCACCTAAACCACTGATGCTGAGAGAAAAAATAGTAGGGAACATAATGGACATAAAAAATGGCACGCCCATAATGG
>JAFAKI010000326.1 GCA_019235595.1 Mucilaginibacter sp.
CAAAAAGTAGCGCCCGATAAACCGTTTTTCTTGTACTTCTCACCCGGAGCTACTCACGCACCACACCAGGTGAGCCACGAGTGGAGCGACCTGTATAAAGGCAAATTTGATGAAGGTTGGGACGTATTCAGACAACGGGTTTTTGAAAACCAGAAAAAACTCGGCATAATACCTGCTAATACCGTTTTACCTGAGCGCAACCCTAATATAAAAGCCTGGAATACGTTATCAGCAGATGAGAAACGCTTGTACGCCCGTTTTATGGAAGTGTACGCAGGCTACTTAACTTATGCTGACCACCAGGTAGGCCGATTGATTCAATATCTGAAATCCAGCAAGCAGTTGGATAACACGCTTGTTTTTGTCATCATAGGCGATAACGGTGCCAGCAAAGAAGGCTCGTTGAATGGTGACATTGATAGACAAATCCTGCTTAAACAACATAGCGAACAGGAGAATATTCAATATAACCTTGCTAAGATCGGTGAAATAGGCACACCCGAAGGTACTCAAACCAATTATCCGTTGGGATGGGCGCAGGCAGCTAATACCCCATTCAAATATTGGAAACAAGATGCCAATGCCGAGGGGGGGACGCGTAATCCTCTAATTGTTTATGCTCCGAAAATCATTAAAGACCCTGGTAGCATTCGTACGCAATACGGCCACGTGATAGATGTTTTACCAACTACACTTGAGCTGATCGGTCTTAATGTGCCTGAATATATCCGTGGTATCAAGCAGGATACCTTGCAGGGTACCTCATTGGCATACTCACTTAATGACCCGGCCGCAGCTTCAAGACATCGCCTCCAATATTATTACATTTTTGGTTCGCGTTCAATTTATAAGGACGGATGGAAAGCGGAGGTGTATCACCACCCTGACTTTACTGATCTGACCAATCCGGGCAGCAAATACAAATCCGATTCAACTGTCAACAATTTTGATAAAGATGTTTGGGAATTGTATAACTTGAACACCGATTACAACGAAAGAATCAACCTGGCAGATAAATACCCTGATAAACTAAACGAGTTGAAGGCATTGTATGATGATCAGGCAAAAAAGAACCATATTTACCCTTTTATTGACTGGGAAGATGTGCTTAAAGGGCGATTGCATCACGTACAACCACCATCAGCAGATCAGACCAAGTCGAAATAATAAGGATTTAATCATGAAATACTGCGCGCTCTTGTTATCGGCATTATTATTTATCTCGTGCAAACAGCATACACAGGTTACCGGTGGCACTACAGCGCCGGTAACTTCTGCTGTGCATAAAGCACCGCTCTGCTGCGAGTCGAATATCCCTAAACGCTTTGCTTCGCTTACTTCTTCAAGAACCGATGTATCGGTCATCACTTCAGCCAAAGATCACAAAGGGATGGTTTGGATAAAAGCAGGCAGTTTTATGATGGGAGCGGATAACAACCAGGCATATCAGGATGAGTATCCGAAACATAAAGTTGGGGTTCATGGTTTTTGGATGGATGCTACCGAAGTAACCAATGCAGAATTTGCACAGTTTGTAAAAGCAACCGGCTACGTAACTACCGCTGAACGCAAACCTGACTGGGACGAAATGAAAAAACAACTTCCGCCGGGCACTGACAAGCCTGCGGATAGTTTATTGGTCGCCGCATCATTGGTATTCGACCCGCCAAAAGAAGCAGTTAACCTGAACGATTATACCCAATGGTGGAGCTGGAAAAAGGATGCCGACTGGCGGCATCCGCATGGGCCAGGAAGTTCAATAAAAGGTAAAGAAAATTACCCCGTGGTGCACATATCGTGGTTTGATGCAGTAGCCTATTGCAAGTGGGCCGGAAAACGGTTGCCTACCGAAGCCGAATGGGAATGGGCCGCACGCGGTGGATTACAAAACAAATTATACCCCTGGGGCGATGAACCAGTCGACGCGGGTAAAGTAAAGGCTAATACCTGGCAGGGGCATTTCCCGGATCACAATACTTTGAGAGATAAATTTTATGGCCTGGCGCCGGTTGGTTCCTTTGCGCCAAACGGATATGGTTTGTACGACATGGCCGGAAATGTCTGGGAATGGTGTGAAGATTATTACAACAATAGTTATTATAAATCAGTCGCAAATGGCGCAGTGGATCCAAAAGGTCCCTCAAAAAGTTATGATCCGGAGGAGCCTTATGCGAAAAAGCGGGTGATCCGTGGAGGGTCGTTCTTATGCAATGAAAGTTATTGCACCG
Organism: Mucilaginibacter sp.; assembly: GCA_019235595.1. Classification (GTDB taxonomy): domain Bacteria; phylum Bacteroidota; class Bacteroidia; order Sphingobacteriales; family Sphingobacteriaceae; genus Mucilaginibacter. The sequence goes on from JAFAKI010000326.1 coordinate 2,229, forward strand.
GTTATCGCGTAGCCCGCCGGATGAAAAGTACCGAAGATAGCGGTATGGAGCATTTGGGTTTCAGGTGCGTGCAGGATAAATAAATATTTACCAATCTCTAAATTATTGATAGACCAAACGCGGTCTCAATACATCGTCGGCTCTGTTAAAGCTGACGATTTTTCATTCAATCGCAAAATCTTTACAATTAATTAAAAAATACCGTTAAAAAACGGGTTGTTTTTTGCGCAAAAATTAATGAACTTTACTATATCACCCCCTAATTGTTCATAGAACTTAAACTATGAGAGTATAGGAATGTTGTTTCTTGACAACAACCGTCTCTTATGCAGGCGATTGCGAAGCCATCTCCCCTTAAGATTCCTTCAAAAAGCGCTAAATGCAATAGCAATCAAATTTATAGCCTTATTATCACCTTTTCATTTATGATAAAATCAGTACCTAAACCATATGTTGATAAAAAGCTCTTAAGCCTGCTTGTCAAAAGCGTAAAGGAGTACGCAATTTTTATGACTGATCCCCAGGGTTACATTGTTAGCTGGAATAAAGGCGCCGAACGTATAAAGGGATACAGCGAACCAGAGATTATCGGCCAGCACATATCTGTTTTTTATACCAAGACAGATATTGATAAAAATGAACCTCAGCATAATTTAAACGACGCTCTTAAAAACGGCTCTCACGAAACCGAGGGATGGAGGGTACGAAAGGACGGTTCCATATTTTGGGCCAACGCAAGTTTTACGCCCTTGTTTGATGAAGATCAAAAGTTGCTGGGTTTTGCAAAAGTCACCCGTGACGCCACCGAAAGAAAAAAAAGAGACGACAAAAAAAAGCAACATTACATTGAACTTGAAAAACAGGTAAGGGAGAATACAGAAAAAGTACTAGCCACAGAGGTCCGTTTCCGCAAGTTGATTGAAAATAGCTATGACGCTATCGCCTTATTTGACAAGGACCTTAATGTCTTCTACCGCAGCCCATCAGCTCAACGAATCACCGGCTGGAGCCAGGAAGAACGGGATGGCATGGATATAGGCGATATTATCCATCCAGATGATAAAACACTGGTTAGCGGAATATTCCTGAAAACATTGAATAAACCAAAGGAACCTGTGGTCATTCATTACCGGCTTAGGCATAAGCAGGGGCACTATATCTGGTTGGAATGCGCATTCACCAACAAATTAGATGATCCGGATCTGAGGGCCATCGTTTGCAACTTCCGCGATGTGACCGCCAAAAAGGAGGCCGATCTATTATTACAAAAAACCATCAATGAATTATCTGCTTATAGAGAAGCGTTGGATGAATCGGCCATTGTGGCGATAACTGATCAGAAGGGGATAATCAAGCATGTCAACGATAACTTTTGCCGGATATCTAAATACAGCCGGGAAGAGTTGCTTGGACAAGATCACCGCATCATCAATTCTTCCTATCATGATAAATCATTTATAGCCAACCTGTGGCGAACCATTGCAAATGGAAAGGTTTGGAAAGGAGAATTAAAAAACAAAGCAAAGGATGGAAGTTATTATTGGGTTGATACTACGATTGTACCCTTTTTGAACGAACAGGGGAAACCCTATCAGTATGTCGCTATCCGGTCGGACATAACGGAACGGAAAACCGGTGAAGTGGAAATACAAAGAACGCTAAAAGAAATATCCGCTTACAAATATGCTTTGGACGAGTCGGCAATTATTGCCATAACCGATCAAAAGGGGATTATTCAACACGTTAACGATAATTTTTGCCGGATATCTAAATACAGCCGGGAAGAACTGCTTGGACAGGACCACCGCATCATCAATTCTTCCTATCATGATAAATCATTTATAGCCAACCTGTGGCGAACCATTGCAAACGGAAAGGTTTGGAAAGGTGAATTAAAAAATAAGGCAAAGGACGGAAGTTATTATTGGGTCGACACCACGATCGTGCCCTTTTTGAACGAACAGGGGAAACCCTATCAATATGTCGCTATCCGGTCGGACATAACAGAACGGAAAACAGCTGAAGCGGAGATACAAAGAACACTAAAAGAAATATCCGCCTACAAATATGCGTTGGACGAATCGGCCATTATTGCCATAACCGATCAAAAGGGGATTATCCAGCATGTTAACGATAATTTTTGCCGGATATCCAAATACAGCCGGGAAGAGTTGCTGGGGCAAGACCACCGCATCATCAACTCCTCCTATCATGACAAATCATTTATAGCCAATTTATGGCGAACTATTGCAAACGGAAAGGTTTGGAAAGGAGAATTAAAAAACAAAGCAAAGGATGGGAGTTATTATTGGGTTGATACTACAATTGTGCCTTTTTTGAACGAACAGGGAAAGCCTTATCAATATGTTGCTATCCGATCAGACATAACGGAACGTAAGACAGCTGAAGCGGAAATACAAAGAACGCTAAACGAAATATCAGCCTACAAATATGCGTTGGATGAATCGGCAATTGTGGCGATAACCGATCAGAAAGGGATCATCAAGCACGTTAACGACAACTTTTGCCGGATATCCAAATACAGCCGGGAAGAACTGCTCGGCCAGGATCACCGCATTATTAATTCAGCCTATCACGATAAATCATTTATAGCCAATTTGTGGCGAACCATTGCAAACGGAAAGATTTGGAAAGGAGAGTTAAAAAACAAAGCAAAGGATGGGACAAATTATTGGGTTGCAACAACCATTGTGCCCTTTTTGAATGAGCAGGGTAAGCCTTATCAATACATAGCTATACGGTCGGACATATCGGAACTTAAAGATTCAGAAGCGCGCTTAAAGGAGCTTAATGAAGACCTGCAAAAGCATGCAAAGGAGCTCGCAATTTCAAATGAAGAATTAGAACAGTTCGCATACGTGGCCTCACACGACCTGCAGGAACCATTACGTATGGTAACGGGCTTTTTGACCCAACTAGAAAAAAAATATGAAAATACAATTGACGAAAAAGGCAAGCAATACATCTATTATGCAGTAGACGGCGCCAAGCGTATGCGCCAGATTATCCTCGACTTGCTGGAATATTCCAGGGCTGGAAAAGTTGTAGCAGGGATGGAACGGATCAACCTCAATAAACTGATGGATGAAATGAGGGTTTTATACCGTAAGCAGATTGACGATGGCGCGCAAATACTCAATGAGGAACTGCCCCTTGTTATTTGTTACAAAACTTCGCTCTGGCAACTCTTGCAAAACCTGATAGGTAATGCCCTCAAATATCATAAAAAGGGTGTGGCGCCAATTGTTCAGGTGAGTTGCATCGAGACAAAAACACACTGGCAATTTTGCGTGGAAGACAATGGTATCGGCATTGATCCTGAATATTTCACCAAAATATTTATTATTTTTCAACGGCTGCACCGGAAGACTGAGTTTTCCGGGACCGGGATCGGTCTGGCAATTGCTAAAAAACTGGCCGAAAACCTTGGCGGGAAGATTTGGGTTGAATCGGTGAAGGACCAGGGCAGCAAATTCTATTTTACGATACTAAAAAACGAAACCTTATGAAACCTATCAAAATCCTGCTTATCGAAGATAGCGAAGGCGATATCCTTCTGACCGTTGAGGCGCTTTCTGATAGCAAAATCACAAATGAAATCATTGTGCTGAAAGACGGCAAGGAAGCAATTGACTTTTTTGAAACTAATCCTCCGCCTGACAAACTACCTGATCTGATCCTGCTGGACATAAACCTCCCAATGAAAAGCGGCCATGAAGTGCTGAACTATCTGAAAAACAGTGCAACGTATCGTCATATCGCGGTTATTATGCTCACTACCTCTTCATCTGAAAAGGATATCTTACGGGCATACGACAGCTATGTGAATTGCTATATCACCAAGCCGATTGACGCCTCTGATTTTATGGAGGCGGTAACCAAGATAGAAGACTTCTGGATCAGTATTGTTACCCTGCCCCGATAAGCTCAATGGAAACCGCCGGAAAAACATATCGCATCCTGGTGGTGGAGGATAATCCAGGAGATTTTTTGCTCATCTCCGATTGCCTGCGCGAGCAAATGATTGGTGTAGATATCTCGGAGGCAGCCAGTTTCCACGAGCTTAAGGAATTGATAACAAACAATGACGCTGTTTATGATGTAGTGCTGCTGGATATTACCCTGCCCGATCAGGTGGGTGAGCCGCTCATACGTGAAACTTTGCAACTTTGCCCCAACACTCCCGTGATCATCCTGACAGGATACACCGACTTTGAATTCAGCATTCGTTCACTAACCATGGGGGTCTCAGATTATCTTTTAAAGGAAGAGATCACCCCTTTTGTACTCTATAAGAGCATTCTTTACAGCGCCGAGCGTAAAAAAATAGCGCTCGACCTGGAAAATTCGGAAAAACGCGTGCGCAGTTTTGCCTTGCAATTGAATAA
>JAFAKI010000101.1 GCA_019235595.1 Mucilaginibacter sp.
CAAAAGTGTGCGCGATAGCTTAATGATCGGCTTATTACTGGCCATCATTGTTGCTATTATTTTCTTAAGATCATTAAAAGCAAGCGCTACCATCCTGATCGTTATACCCATCACGTTGTGCCTTACAATTATCATACTGCATGTGATTGGCTATACCTTCAATATCATGACGCTTGGCGCAATTGCTGCAGCCATCGGCTTGATAATTGACGACGCCATCGTGGTGGTAGAACAGATACACCGGACTCATGAAGAGCATCCGGATGAACCGACACGAAATTTGCTAAAAAAAGCGATAGACTATCTTTTGCCGGCAATGATAGGTTCCTCCATCAGCACCATCGTAATATTTATTCCTTTTGTACTAATGAGTGGGGTTGCCGGAGCCTATTTCAAAGTAATGACCAACACTATGATCATTACGCTTACCTGTTCATTCTTTGTTACATGGATAGGTTTACCGGTAGTGTATTTATTTCTGACACGGGATCAGCACGGGCATGCCAATACCAAAAAAGAGGTAGCGCACGAGGTAAAACAACAAAAATGGGTGTCCTTTTTTATACTTCGCCCTGTGATGAGTATCATTATAGCAGCGGGATTAATAGCGGTCATCATATTTATTCCCTCATTACTGGAAACCGGTTTTTTACCTGAGATGGATGAAGGCAGTATCGTTTTGGACTATAGTTCGCCGCCGGGCACCTCATTAGAAGAGACCGACCGGATGTTACGTGAGGTAGAGAAGTTCATTGTGAGTGAGCCGGATGTACAAGCTTATTCCAGAAGAACAGGTACGCAAATGGGTTTCTTTATCACCGAGCCTAATACCGGGGATTATCTCATCCAGCTAAAAAAGAATCACGAGAAAACGACTGAGGAAGTAATAAGCGATCTCAGAGGCAAAATCGCAGCCTCTCAGCCAGCGTTAAGGGTTGATTTTGGCCAGGTGATAACGGATATGCTCGGCGATTTAATGAGCTCTACCCAACCTATTGAGGTTAAAGTTTTTGGGAGCGATCAGCATGTTTTACAGAACCTGTCAAAACAAATAGCGGACCAGGTAAGTGCCGTAAAAGGTACTGCGGACGTTTTTAACGGGATCGTTATAGCGGGCCCTTCAGTCAGTATTGTTCCTAATTATAGCAAGCTGGCCCAATACAACCTCAATCCAACCGTTCTTCAATCGCAGGCCCAGGCGGCGCTGGAAGGTAACGTTGTAGGTAGTTTGTACGAAACGCAACAACTGGTTCCGATCCGGGCCGTTTATCCGGGCAATCGCTACCTGAGCGTACAGAACATTAAAGACCTGAACATATTTTTACCGAGTGGTAAACTTATACCGATCAACCAACTGGCCACTGTAGAGTTAAGACCGGGTGATGCTGAAATAGCCAGACAGGACCTGCAATCAATGGGCGTAATTACTGCAAGGTTAGAAAACAGCGACCTCGGAACGGTTATACCTGCTATTCAGAAAAACATCATTAACAATATCAATCTGCCAACGGGGTATCATATTGAATATGGCGGGGCTTATGCCGAGCAGCAACAGTCATTTAAAGAACTGTTAATTATTCTGATTACCTCGAGTTTGCTGGTGTTTAGTGTGATACTATTCCTTTTCAAACAATTCAGGGTCTCATTTTTAATTCTTGCCATTGCCGTTTTAGGTATCGGAGGCAGCTTTTTAGCGTTGTATGTTACTAAAACACCGCTAAATGTGGGCAGCTATACCGGGTTAATCATGATTGTGGGTATCATAGGCGAAAACGCCATTTTTACATTTCTGCAATTTAAACAAAGGGCCATAGAAAATTTAGATCAATCCAAAGAGAATAGTATAGATGAAGCCATCATTTACGCAATTTCTACCAGGTTGCGCCCAAAACTGATGACCGCCCTCGGGGCCATCATCGCGTTAATGCCATTGGCGCTTGGTATCGGTGCCGGCGCCCAATTGCATCAGCCGCTGGCTATTGCTGTAATCGGCGGATTTATAGCTGCCTTACCCCTGCTGCTTATTGTATTACCGAGTATGCTGAGGCTGTTATATAAATCGGGGAAATTCCACAATTACAATCAATTGTAATAAAAGTGTAAATAAAACAAGTTTGTTACAGAATTAACTTCTATCTTTAGAGGCTGGAGTTTTAGTTTTTGTTCTTAAAAGCTTTAGCTATTATAACCTATACAATAGTTTAACGTTAATAGAGGAAATAAATTTAACTATTTTTTCAATAAGAGAAGGCGCAGTAAGCTTATGGCAAAAAAGACCGATTTCATTTATTCTACTGAATCTGAACCACATCGCATCCGTACCAAAAAAATTCTCAAACAGTTTCCTGACTTGAGAAACCTGATCGGCAAAAATCCTTCAACCATATTTGCAATTGCAGGACTGGTACTTTTCCAATTAGTAGGAGCTTATCTTTTACGCGATCAATCCTGGTGGCTGGTATTCGGCGCAGCATATTTGTTAGGCGCTTTTGCTGATCATGCATTATTTGTAATGATACATGAGTGTACCCACCAGTTATTGTTCAAAAACCGGAATGCTAATCGCTGGGCAGCACTACTTGCCAACCTGCCACAAATATTACCGAGTGCCATTTCATTTGAAAAATATCATATCAAACATCACTCTTTTCAAGGTGTGCACGAATTGGATGCCGATCTGCCTAACAAATGGGAAGCAAAACTGATCAACAATTACTTTTTGGGTAAAATGCTCTGGTTGTTTTTCTTTCCGCTGTTCCAAATATTCCGCTTGTCAAGGTTAAGAGAAATACACCCCGTCGATGGATGGATTATTACTAACTTCCTTATTCAAACAGCTTTTACAGCAGCAGTATGGTACTTTTTGGGCTTCCATTCGGTTGGATTCCTGTTCATGAGCTTTTGGTTTTCGGTTGGTTTGCATCCGCTCGGCGCGAGATGGGTACAGGAGCACTACCTTACATTTCAAACAGATCAGGAAACTTTCAGCTATTATGGCTCATGGAATACTGTGGCGTTTAACGTGGGTTTCCATAACGAACATCACGATTTTCCTTCTGTGCCATGGAATAAGTTACCTGAGATTAGAAAAACAGCACCTGAATATTATGATACCCTGCAGTACCACAATTCGTGGACAAAACTGTTTTTCCGTTTTCTTTTTGATAAAGAAATATCACTTTTTAACAGGATCATAAGAAAAGAACGCGGTAAGGTGAAGCTGACTGACAAAGCGAAGCCTGATATGGAAATACCGCAAATGGAATTACAGGAATTGTAAATAATAATATAATTTAGCGGCCGTTTAAACCCTACGCCTCTATTAATTGACAATGCACAACCTACATACTTTTTTCTCGACGCATGAAGATGCTGCACAAATCATTCTTTATGCAACAATCATTACCTCTTTATGGCTTGCCGAAGTAATAATTTCTGCTGATGGCCTAAAATCTAAGTTTAAGCATACATCCGTTAACCTGCTTTTCATATTTACTGCATTACCAGTGCAGCTTTCGCTCACTACCTTTATTATCATTATTTCTAAATGGGCTAATTTGCATGGCTGGGGGCTACTTAATCTGATACACTGGCATTCAAAAAGCTGGTTGTATTATGTTGTTGCATTTGTTTTGCTTGATCTGTGCGAGTATACCTATCACGTGATCATGCATAAGATAGATCCGCTATGGAAATTTCACCTGGTACACCATAGCGATTTGAAAGTGGATGTTTCAACTACGATCAGGGAGCATCCGGGAGAGACTTTTGTCCGTACCTGCTTCTTAATTCTTTGGGTAACTTTACTGGGACCGGTGATTGGCGTGCTCATTATCAGACAAATATTCCAATCGTTTTCTAATATTGTTGCACATACCGAGTTTAGGCTACCACACAGGGCCAATAAAATTATTGGATTGGTATTTATCACGCCAAACTTGCATCATGTTCACCATCATTACAGGCTGCCTTATACCGATTGCAATTATGGTGATGTATTAAGCATTTGGGACAGATTATTCGGCACGTTTGAAGAATTGGACAGAGAAGACACTTGCTTTGGTATTGACACCCACATGGATGAGAAAATAAACGGTAGATTTTTGAATATCGTTAAAATTCCTTTCCAAAAGCTGGAGCGCAAAAAATACCACGACGACACTTTATAGACCAATCATGATTATGCTGATTTACAGGAGGATTATTCTGCTGATCGCTATTGTTATTACCAGGGTAACGAGCGCATGCGCTCAGGTGGAAGATGTTGCTTCAAGGTTTTATTTTCCGGGTTCGCTTGGAGTGGATTTCCCCTGGAAGAATGGGCATACTCATCTGAATAGTGGCTTGTCAATAAATACAGCCGTTGAATATCGCCCCACTTACAGTAACAATGTCTTTTTCAGAATAGATTATGATGCGCTGAATAATAACTACACCAGTTATGTACCCACCATTCCGACCAATATTGTACAGGGTAAACTATCCACTAGTTTCCTTGTTGCGGGGGCTGGCTACCGCAGGGTTTTTGGCAAATGGGGCTTATACGGGATCGTGCAGCCCGGTTTAGGCATACATTCTTTTGACATGGCTATAACCACTCCGAATGGCGTGTTGTTGCGTACCATGACCAATACCCGTGTAGCATTAAAAGCTGACATTGGGCTCGAATATTATATTGCGCATCATTTTGCTGCGGTTTTCGACCCTGCTTTTTATAAGATCTTCTCACACAGCGGTTTTAACAACTCCCATTCCCGGTTCGGCGCACTTAATATTGGTCTTACCACCACTATTTTTTGATAATTTTTTTAGCATTTTGTTTGCGATTTCAAAATCTATTTATTTATATTTGCTAATATGTTTAGCATTATGAATAAGATAACAATAGCAGAACAGCTAATGATTTTTAGCCGTTATTTAGGTCAGCAGGTGGTGATCAGGAGCTTATTGAATGATGATAGCGAAGTTATAGGCACGTTAAAAGGCATCAGGCAAAACGCTTTGCTGGTTGATATTGACGAGGTGAACCGCTGGATACCCCTAAACGACAACTTTAGCATTTGTGAGGTAAAACTGCTGTTAAAACCCTTAAAAAAACTGACTACTTCTATTATTAATACTGCTAATAGTTTACCCGTTCAGGCGTTCATCACACCTTATTACCAACAATTAGGGTTTGATATGCCGGTATTTATTTCTCCTGGCCATAGCTGTAATTGCAAATACGTTTATGAGCTTGACCTGGCCGATTATCGCACAGCTTCTGAAATATTAAGCAGCCAGCGCCAGGCGGTGATGGTCCGTTGATTGTAATTTAATTTCTTATTGTAAAACATATACCCTACCTCTACCGTTTCTAAACCGGATCAGGCAAAGTTTCAGTTTAATGTTCTTTTGTCTGATCTTTGCGTTTAGAATTAAATGAGCAGGTCGAAAAAAATAAAGATCATACTTCCAATAGTGTTCACCCTGTTTTTGGGTGCTTATGCAAACCATAAACATGTACAACAAGCGCTGAACATAACCGGCCATTTGCAGGATAAGCAGATGGACGAAATTTCGGGCATAGCTGCATCTGCTATTCATGAAGGTATTTACTATGTACATAATGACAGCGGCGATACCAGTCGCTTTTTTGCTATTACCCCTCGGGGAAATATAAAATCAGTTATCTACTTTAAAGGTGATCCGAAAGAGAAACAAGGTGTTCGGGATTGTGAGGATATTGCTGTAGGACCAGGCCCCGTCAAAGGGAAGAGTTACGTCTACATGGGCGACATAGGCGATAATGGCGCTGTTCGCAAATACATTACTGTCTACCGCATGGAAGAGCAGAAATCGTGGATTGGAAAAGACAGCGTTGTAAACGCAAATGCGGTTCCGGTACATTTTAAATATCCTGACGGTCCACACGATGCTGAAACCCTAATGATAGACCCCATTGAAAAGCTGATCTATATCGTTTCCAAACGTTCTGACTCGGTAACGGTATATACCTCGCCCCTGAGCTTCAAACCGAATGATACGCTGGTTCTAAACAAACGTTGTAAGCTATATTTCAGCGGATTTCGTCCGTTTAAGTGGATCACTGCCGGTGATATTTCGAGGGACGGTCACCAGATCTTGTTAAAGGATTATGTAAAGGTATATTACTGGAAACGTAACGATAACGAACCCATCTGGAAGACAATGCAGCGGAAGCCGATAGAACTACCCTATCAGCAGGAAAAACAAGGTGAGGCCATAGGATTTACCTTGGATGGGAAGGGCTATTATACTACCAGCGAAGGCGTGTTCGCTCCTATCTATTATTATAACGTGCCGGAGAAATAAAATTCCTCGTTGGTAACAACACTATTAGAATACTAAATAGAATGTGGTGAAATCTATCTAACCACGCTTGCCGGATTGTTGGTTTTGATCGCTTTATAAAATTTTGAAGTGCTCAATCGGATTTCAAGAAAAAGTAAGCCTAAATAGATCAGATAAAAAAAACTTAAAACGAGAAAGTTCTCAAATGTTGTTTGTCCTATGACCATTACAAAGAAGTTAAGCGCCCAAAGTAGTGATAACGAACAAAAAATTACCATTGAAATAACACTCAATCTTATTTGACAATAGCATACTTCCGTATTATATGGCAATTCTAAAATTAGTTTTGGCAGTACTTTTTCAAACGAAGTTTTAATGCGCGTAAACGTCAAAGCAGTTTTGCCTTCACGACCTAAAAAATATTTGTCAGTGCCAATGTCTGAATAAGGCGATACCATATCAAGTGATGAGTTCCTTTTAGAGGATACTTTTCTCAAGCTCGCCTCAACCTGGTTGTATGTGTGGTCGGTTATTACAATCTTCTTAAAGTATAGCATGCAGTAAAGTTTAAGCCATGCTAATATAAGTTTTCTTTAATACATTAAAACCTAATTTCGTCCGCTCCCGCGAGTTTAACGCAGTGTAACTCGTGGTGACCATTGCGTTAGCTTTCAGCTAACGTTACTTACGCAGTCAGCTGAAAACTGCAAAACTGCTCACCATAAGCTGAAAGCTTGCGGTAGCGTCCAATAATTTTTATTGAAACCTATCCACCGCAAACGGAGTAATATTCATTTCCGGCGATTGACCATTCAATACCTCACTGATGATCTTACCTGTTGCCGGGCCAAGGCTCAAACCAATCATAGCATGACCTGTAGCTACTGCCAGGTTTTGATATTTACCGGATAAACCGATATAAGGCATACCATCGGGTGATACCGGCCGGAAACCAAACCAAATATCTTTTTGCTGTGGCATTTCGGGTTTAAAGTTCGGGAAGTATTTTGGCACAGACTCTACTATACCCTGAACGCGGCTCATATTGACCTGGTTGTTGATTTTGCCTACCTCCATGGTTCCGCCATAACGTATGCTGCCATTCATCGGGGTGATGGCTACGCGCGCTTCACATAGTATAGATGGGATAGTCATACGTTTGGATTCGTCCTGAGGCACCATAAAGGAGTAGCCTTTTCCCGGCATCAACGGCACTTTTAAACCTGCAAGTTTGGCAATACCGGGCGACCAGGCACCACCGGCTACGACATATCCATCCCCTTTAAATTCTTTATCCTTACTGTTTACTGAAGTGATCTTACCAGCATCATGCGCAATTTTAACGATTTCGGTATTGCGGTAAATAGTTACCCCTTTAGCGTTTTCGATATATTTTGTTAGTCCGCGCATTAGTTTATTAGGATATAAATGCGCATCGCAATGATAATGTACCGCGCCTAGAATATCCATTTCAACGCCGGGCTGCAGTTGGCTGCATTGTTCGGGATTGAGATATTGTGCATCAAGCCCAAGATTAGCGGCTTGCTCGGCCATGCGCTTTTCTTCTTCTACAAATTTTGGAGTTTTAAAGAGCATCAATATGCCTTTATCTTCCAGGCCAAACTCGATATTAGAATCTTTTTCAAATTCCTGGAAAAGCTTTTTGCTCATCATTGAGATATCGCGCAATGCCCCTGCTGAGCGGTCGACATGCTTGCGGGTGGCGCTTTTCAAAAATTTAAGGCCCCAGCCGATGAGCTCAGGGTTGAGCGATGGCTTTACATAGAATGGGCTTTTACTGTCGAACATCCAGCGGATACCCTGCTCCACCATGCCCGGTGCAGCTAAGGGTATAAAGTGGCTCGGGGTGATCATCCCCGCATTGCCATACGAGCAATTGTCGGACAGGTCGCCCTGATCAATAATATCAATTTCCCAACCCGATCTATTAAGGTAGTATGCGGAAAATAACCCGATTATACCACCGCCTATGATAACTGCTTTACTCATTTTAATAATATCTGCTCACCACCACGTCATTGCGAGGAACGAAGTAATCTCTACATAGGACATTCAATGAACCATGATTTATAAACTGGACGTTCATTAACAAATCCGTGCTCCCTTATCTGCACAGTTTGGAGATTGCTTCGTTCCTCGCAATGACGCGTGGTTATGTTTTTATTGTTTTATATCACCTGGAACCCATAAGCATACGGATCCTCATCATCAATTTTTATCGTATTATAACCGTAAACCCTGGCCCAACCTTCAATGCTTGGAATTATGGCCGGTTTGCCGCCAACCTGAACTTCATCTTCTACCCTACCGATAAATTGGCTACCAATAATACTTTCATGGATAAATCGGTCGCCCTTTTTCAGTTTACCTTTGGCATGCCATTGCGCCATACGAGCGGAGGTGCCAGTGCCGCAAGGTGAACGATCAATCGCCTTATCACCATAAAACACAGCATTACGTGCTGTAGCTTCGGTCGATATGGTTTTGCCTGCCCAAAGTACATGTGTACAAGTATTAATCGTTGGGTTATCAGGATGAACAAAAGTATATTTCTCGTTGATCCTTTGGCGGATCACCCTGCTCCAGGAAATTAGCTGATCAGCGCTATAATTTTCTAATCCTTTAAAATTAGGCTGTGGGTCGACTATCGCATAAAAATTACCGCCATAGCTCACATCAAAAGTAAGGGTACCGAGATCCGGGCATTCTACTTCCAGGTTTTCAGCGGCAAGGTAAGCGGGTACATTGGTTAGTTTAACCGACTTTACCTTTTGCCCCTCCTGTTTGTATTCGATCAGTACCAAACCAGCCGGCGCTTCCATGCGCACAATGCCTTTGGTTTTAGGGATGATCAATCCTTCTTCAATCGCAATAGTAATGGTACCGATGGTGCCATGTCCACACATTGGCAGGCAGCCGCTGGTCTCGATAAACAATACTGCCACATCATTTTGGGGATCATGCGGCGAATATAAAATACTTCCCGACATCATATCGTGCCCGCGCGGCTCAAACATCAAGCCTTTACGAATCCAGTCATATTCCTTTAGAAAATGCTGGCGTTTGTCGCTCATATTCTCTCCGTTCAGGTTCGGACCGCCACCGGCCACCAATCTTACCGGGTTACCACAGGTATGTGCATCTATACAAAAAAAAGTCTTACTTGACATGTTTTTTAGTCTTAAGTCTGAAGTCTATAGTCCAAAGTCCTTAATTCTGAGCATAAAGTAAAAATCGGTGATTTTATACTTCGGACTTCCGACTTCTGACTTCTATTTACTCCACTTATTATCAACCAAACGCCATATTCCAAGCGGGTTGCCATCTTTTAATTCGTCGGGCAGCAGATCCTTTGCCCAGTTTTGCCAGCTTACAGGCCTTACAAAACGTTTGATAGCCCCTGTGCCTACCGAGGTAAAACGGCCATCAGATGTTGCCGGAAAAGGTCCGCCATGCTGCATGGAAGGCACCACTTCCACTCCAGTCGGCACGTTATTCATGATCACACGACCGGCTATTTTCGTTAAGTTTTGGATCAACGCCTTATGCTTGGGAAGGTCAGTTTCATCAGCTACGATGCTTGCGGTTAGCTGTCCGTGCAAAGCTTTCAATACCTGTTGTAATTGGGTTTCATCATCAGCAATAACTAGTAATGAATATGGCCCGAAGACTTCCTCTTTTAATTTAGGATTTGCAAGAAAATCTGAAGCACTCACTTCGGCTACCAATGGTTGCGCCTGGTTCGCTTTATCGCCATTCACAGTTCCCTTATTGATAATTGAAACGCCCTGCTCCTTCAGCATCGCTTCGGACAAATTTGAATAGTATTTACAAATACCGGGAGTAAGCATCGTAGCTGAATTGATCTTCGTGATAGCCTCGCCCAATGCTAGTTTGAATTTATTTAACCCATCGGATTTTATACCGATGAGTAAGCCCGGGTTGGTACAAAACTGTCCAGCTCCTAAAGTGATAGAAGCGGTATAGTGTTCAGCGATCTCTGCATAACGAGTCTCCAATGCATCAGGCAGTAAGATCACTGGATTGATGCTGCCCATTTCCGCGAATACCGGGATAGGTTCTTCGCGCTGTTGTGCAAGCTTTACCAATGCCATGCCTCCTTTATACGATCCTGTAAAGGTGACGATCTTCGTTTTTGGGTGCTTTACCAGCGCCTCGCCAATTGTGTAACCGTCATCATACAGAATAGAGAATACGCCTTCGGGTAAGTTGTGTTTTTCAACCGCCTTTTTAATGGCCGATGCCACTAAAGCGCTTGTGCCGGGGTGTGCGGGATGTGCCTTTACAACCACCGGACAACCAGCGGCCAACGCCGAAGCAGTATCGCCACCCGCTACAGAAAAGGCCAATGGGAAATTGCTCGCGCCAAAAACCACCGCTGGACCAACAGGTATAAGCATCTTGCGTATATCCGGGCGCGGTGCAGGTTTTCTTTCGGGTAAAGCACTGTCAATCACTGCTTCTACCCACGAGCCTTCTTCCACCAGATCAGCGAACATATTTAGCTGACCGGTTGTCCGTCCGCGTTCGCCTTGTAAGCGGGCCTGCGGCAGGCCGCTTTCAGCCATCGCACGTTCTATCAGTTCATCTCCTAAAGCATTGATCTCATCCGCAATGCTGCGCAAAAAATCTGCTTTGGTTTTTTTATCGATGTAACGGTATCTGTCTGCAGCTTTTTCAGCAAGATCCAGAGCCTTATCTACATCTGCCAGTGAGGCTATCTGAAATTCGCCGGGCAATTCTTTTCCTGACGATGGGTCGATCGCCTTAAATGTTTTATTGCCTACTTGTTTATATTGATAAGCTGCTAAATTCATTGTTTCCATAACCCCTCTCTAATTCTCCCAAACCGGGAGACGGTGTATCAAATTTCTCAAATAATTTTTAAAGTCCTCTCCTCTGGAGAGGATTTAGAAGAGGCTTATGCAGTTGTAAGTTCACCTACTCTTCCCCAACTGCCTTCAGGTAATACCGGGCGATTTGCCAATGCATCGTCAATGGTTTTAAGTACTCTTTCCCGCTCGGCACCTACAATTTTTAAGCGTGGAGCACGCACGTTTTCGGTACCAATTCCTGTCGCTACTTCGGCTAACTTAATATACTGAACCAGTTTTGGATGGATATCCAGCTCTAACACAGGCAAAAACCAACGGTAGATAGCGAGCGCTTCACTAATGCGGTTAGCTTTAACTAATCGGTAGATAGCGACAGTTTCTCTCGGGAAAGCATCTACCAACCCGGCTACCCAGCCATCGGCACCCATAACCAGGCTCTCCATAGCCAGGGGATCGACACCTGTCATGATCTTGAAACGATCGCCAAAACGGTTGATCATCCGGGTTACGTTCGAAATATCTCTTGTTGATTCTTTCACTGCCTGTATGTTATCATACTTCGCCAGTTCCTCAAACATATCCAGCGTAACTTCGATCTTGTAATCTACCGGGTTATTGTAGATCATGATAGGCTGCGGCGTACTTTTCGCTACTGCTGTCAGGAAGGCCAAAGTTTCTGCATCATCGGCCTTATAGCGCATCGGGGGCAGCAGCATTAAACCGCTGGCACCATATTCCAAAGCTTTTTGAGCGCCGGCCACAGCGGCTTTGGTAGTTTGCTCAGCAATGTTCAGCAATACAGGAACTTTTCCGTCTACAAACTCAACAGTATGTTTTAGCAAGGTGAATTTTTCTTCATCGCTCAAAACACTTGCCTCACCTAATGATCCGCCTAAAATAAGCCCATCAACGCCTGCTTCTAACTGCGCATTGATGTTGTGATCAAACGCTTCGAAATCAAGCTCATCATTATCTGTGAACTTGGTTGTAACTGCGGGGAATACCCCTTTCCATTCAAATTTCATACTACTTTTATAATGAACTTAATCGTTCCGTTTACTTGTTCTTTTTTGTGTGACGGATTACCGGGGCATTCCCCAAAAATGCCCGGTTCCTTAATCCGTTTTTGCCTGTTCAAGGCTTCAAAATATAGGATAATGCCCTTATATTGTATTGTTATATACCTGTCTTGCGTTTAGACTCACCCAGTCATTGCTTCGCTCGCCCCCCCTCTCTCCGCTACGCGCAAAGAGGGGTAATTTTTTTCTTATTGCACCCTTCTTTCCGCATAGCGGAAAGAGGGCCGGGGTGAGTAAATGCTTATTTAGTTACCAGGTCAACATACTTCACTTGCTCGGGGAACCAAACTGTCATTTCGCCCTTGCCGCGATTAGCCCATGAATAATATGGGATGGCGGTCAGGGTTGCAGCCTGCGTGCTTATGCCTTGTCCCGATGGGTCGACATTAATACTTTTCACATCAGCTTTTAACACCATAACGCCGTTTAGCAGGTCGCGCTCATATTGCGTTTCGAAAGTGATATCTTTGGGTACGATCAGGTTACTGGCCAGGCCGTTATTATCTTTCCATTCAGCGCAATACATAATCGGGCCACGTTGCAATGCAATTTTGCCGATATCATCAGGCACATTCGTATTAGCAACCACGCGGCGCACATCCATTGGCAAAGTCATTTCTACCTTATCGTTTTTCTTCCACTTTCTGCTGATCACTGCATAGCCTTTTTCAACCTGGTAGTTTACGGGCACGCCATTTACTTTTATCTCGACACCGGTTGTTGATTTCTTTTCATATCTATACAAATCTGAAGGTATCGCTTCGTTTTGTGCCCACCCCGGGATGCGGATTTTTAAATCCATATCCATTTTTTGCGCCGGGTCAACGGTAAATTTCAGGCCGCCATCCCATGGGTAGTTATTTTCCTGGGTGATCTTTACAGCTTTGTTATTTACCGTCAAGTTTCCTACACCGCTAATGAACAGATTTACATACAGGGCATTGCCTTTTTGCGCGTAGATATAGCCTGGCACTGACGGCAGCAGCCTTACCACATTGGTTGGGCAACAAGAACAAGTGAACCAGCCGGAACGCTGAGGCTCTGTATCTCCGCTCGAAAAAATATTTTTGATCTCCATAGCATTGGTGTAGAAGAAGGATTTACCATCCAAACCAACGCCTGATATCAAGCCGTTATAAAGGGTTTTCTCCAGCACGTCAATATATTTGCTATCGCCATGCAACAGGAACATACGCTGATTCCAGAATACGCTGCCGATTGCCGCACAGGTTTCGTTATAGGCGGTTGCATTGGGTAGTTCGTAATTGTCGCCAAAGCGTTCACCATCACCTACTGCTCCTATACTACCCTGCACATACATCTTTTTGGTGACCATATTTTCCCAAATCCGGTCGATGGCTTTCAGATAAGCAGTATCCCCGGTTAATGCAGCTACGTCGGTCATGCCTGAATAAAGGTACATCGCGCGTACGGCATGGCCTTCGGCTTCAGTCTGATCAACTACCGGTTTGTCATCCTGCCAATACATTCCGTTTTCCCATTCATTTTTACTCTTGGACTTATATTCCTTGTGACCACGCTGATCGATAAAGAATTTAGCCAATGTCAGATATTCGGTTTTGCCGGTCGCGCGATACATTCTTACCAGACCCATCTCCACAATCTCGTGGCCAGGTGCCACATGCTTTTTATCAGGACCGAATGTCCGTACCAGCAAGTCGGCGTTTTTTATGGCGATATTCAGGAAATTGCGTTTCCCGGTAGCCATATAATGTGCCACTGCAGCCTCAAACATGTGCCCGCAATTGTATAACTCGTGGCTCATATTTTGTTCATTCACCCACCTTTCAGGCCCGGCCCAAGGACCAGGATGCAATGGATCGATGCTGCGTGCGGTATATAAATACCCGTCTGGCTCCTGCGCTTTGCCAATAATGGTTATCAGCGAATCCAAATAAGCGGATAATTTCGGATCAGGATGCTCGGCTAATGAATAAGATGCTCCTTCAATGGTTTTATAAATATCGGTATCGTCAAAAGGGTATACAGTGCAAAATTTGCCTTTGTGCTCAGCCGCCATCACAAAATTCTTTACACGGCCGGTATTCTCACAACGCTCAAAAGATGCCGCTATGGTAACCGTGCGGTTGGTTTCGATACGGGGCGTCCAGAACTGATCCGTGAGTTTTACACTGGTAAAAGGTACCGGCTGTATGGGATAATCAGGGTGCTGGGCAAAAGCAGTAAGGCTATAGCAAGCCAATATAAATGTGCTTATTTTTTTCATCAGATTGACAATTACCTGTAATTCAAAGGTACGGTCTATGTTCACTAAAAATAAAGAGGATTATTACCCGATATTAACCATATTTTAACCACACTACTTGCCTAAGTAGCATTATGCTGACAAAATACTATCAGCGAAGGACGATTTTTAAAAGTCATAAATTTTATAATATATTGAAAATGAATAGTTAATCGACTTTATTAACATTAATTTAATATTATAACAACAATCAGTTAATTTGCCCTCCATAGCTTTGTACCATAATCAGATTGTTCTCATAAAAATTTTTGTTTTTTAATGATCCAGCGCCCACCGAGAAAGAGAATAAAGAAGAAG
>JAFAKI010000103.1 GCA_019235595.1 Mucilaginibacter sp.
CATCTCTCAGGATCGTTATGCAATTGCCGAAGCGACACAACGCTTACGCAATGCTGCAGGTAATTTTTATATTAATGACAAGCCGACGGGAGCAGTAGTAGGTCAGCAGCCATTTGGTGGCGCCAGAGGATCAGGTACAAACGATAAAGCTGGTTCGATGATCAACCTGTTGCGTTGGGTATCACCGCGTACCATTAAGGAAACTTTTGATCCGCCGAAGGATTATAGGTATCCGTTTTTACAGAAAGAACTGTAGAGGAGAGCCGAGAATCAAGAATCAAGAGCCAAGAAGCAAGAGCTAAGACAACGTTTTAAAACCTGTCTTGACTCTTGCTTCTTGGCTCTTGGTTCTATTTACTTGAACTTAAACACATTATCCAGCTTGTCATTATTGCTGGTGCTTACCTTCATATCACTTATTTTGCCGGTAGCGAGGCTATAAACCCAGCCATGAACGCTTAAATCCTGCCCATTTTTCCAGGCGTTTTGCACGATGGAGGTTTTGCACAGATTGTACACATTTTCAATCACATTTAACTCTACCAGGCGATTAGCGCGCTCAGTTTCATCGCTTATTGCATCCAGTTGTTTGGCATGCATACGGTAAACGTCCTTAATGTGGCGCAGCCAGTTATCGATCAACCCGAACTCCTTATTGCTCATGGCGGCAAGCACACCACCGCAACCATAGTGTCCGGTAACGATCACGTGTTTTACCTGTAGCACATTCACCGCATAGTCTAATACCGAAAGCATATTCATATCCGTATGGATCACCATGTTGGCAATGTTGCGGTGCACAAATATTTCGCCAGGATTCGTATTGGTAATCTGATTAGCAGGGACGCGGCTATCGGCACAACCTATCCATAATACAGGTGGATTTTGTACAGACAGCTTGTTGAAAAAGTCCGGATCCATGTCCAGCGCATTTTTTATAAAAGTCTCGTTGCCTTCCAGCAGGCTTTCATAGGTAATGTGGCTGGTATCGCCAATATTGCTTTTCTTGTTCGGGCTCATGATGTGAAACGGCGTTTTTTGATGCCGCGCAAATTTAGTAAATAACGGGTATATCCATTTGGTTGGAGCAGATTTCGCACTATAATTACTACTTTTAGCAAAATCATTTTTCTAAAAAACCAATTGTGAACAAAAAGCTTAAAGTATTAAAGCATAAACGCGAGCAGGCCCTGTTAGGCGGCGGTCATGCGCGTATAGAAAGTCAGCATAAAAAAGGGAAATTAACGGCACGCGAGCGACTGCATTTTTTGTTGGACGAAGGCTCGTTTCAGGAGATTGGGATGCTGGTTACACACCGCTCCACCGATTTCGGAATGGAAAAAGAGATCTATCCAGGCGATGGCGTGGTAACCGGCTATGGAACAATCAATGGCAGATTGGTTTATGTTTTTTCGCAGGACTTTACGGTATTTGGCGGTTCACTTTCAGAAACTCACGCCGAGAAGATCTGTAAGATAATGGATCTGGCCATGAAGAATGGCGCCCCGGTTATTGGCCTGAACGATTCAGGCGGAGCGAGGATTCAGGAGGGGGTGGTTTCTTTGGGCGGTTATGCTGATATATTTTACCGCAATACTATGGCATCAGGTGTGGTTCCGCAAATCTCTGCTATTATGGGGCCTTGTGCCGGTGGCGCTGTTTATTCGCCCGCCATTACTGATTTTATACTGATGGTGGAGAACACCTCGTATATGTTTGTTACCGGTCCGAATGTGGTAAAAACGGTTACTCACGAAGAGGTGACTTCGGAGGAATTGGGCGGAGCAGACACCCATGCAACCAAATCGGGTGTTACCCATTTTGCCTGCACTAATGAGATAGACGCCATACAGCACATCAAAATGCTATTGAGCTACATGCCTCAAAATTGTGAAGAAAAAGCGCCCTCGGTACTCTATGAAGGCAAGAACGAATTGCGTCCCGAACTGGGTAAACTGATGCCTGAAAACCCTTCGCAACCTTATGATATCAGGGACGTGATCAGTCATGTGATCGATGCCGATTCTTTTTTGGAAGTACATAAGAATTTTGCCGAGAATATTGTAGTAGGCTTTGCGCGTCTGGCGGGCCGAAGTATAGGTATTGTTGCCAATCAGCCTGCATTTTTGGCGGGTGTGCTGGATATTCATTCGTCAACCAAAGGAGCGCGCTTTGTACGTTTTTGTGATAGCTTTAATATTCCTTTGCTGGTATTTGAAGATGTCCCCGGCTTTTTACCGGGTACAGACCAGGAGTGGAATGCTATTATCACCAACGGCGCGAAACTGTTGTATGCGTTCTGCGAAGCAACAGTACCACGTATTACTGTAATCACACGGAAAGCCTACGGTGGGGCTTATGACGTGATGAACTCCAAACACATAGGCGCGGATATGAACTATGCTTGGCCGACAGCCGAAATCGCGGTAATGGGAGCTAAAGGTGCAGCCGAGATCATATTTAAGCGTGAAATTAATGCCGCAAAAGATAAAGAAGCCAAATGGCTGGAGATGGAACAGCAATATTCGGAGATATTTGCTAACCCATATCGTGCCGCTGAACGTGGCTTTATAGACGAAGTGATCGATCCGGCAGAGACGCGTGTTAAATTAATCCATGCTTTTAAAATGCTGGAGAATAAAGTGGTTAATAATCCGAGGAAGAAACACGGGAACATCCCTTTATAAACTTAAAGGTGAAAGCTGAAAGGCGAAAGGCGAAAGGCTGGTTTCGCCTGCATAAAAGCCTTTATCCTTTCACCTTTCAGCTTTTGCCTCAGAGAAAAACCTTTTACCTTTATCCTTTCACCTTTTACCTCAAATGATAAGCATCGAACAAATTCGTCCCGAACTAACCTGGCGATTACGGCAGGCAGTCCTATATCCGGCTCAAAAATTATATGAGATGGAACTGGACGAAGACCAGGAGGGTATCCATTTCGGAGCTTTTACTGATAATGCACTCGTCGGGATAATTTCATTATTCCAGACTGATAGATCCTTTCAATTCCGGAAGCTTGCCGTATTGCCTGAGTATCAGAAAATGGGTATCGGAAATGAGCTGCTGTGTCGTGTCGAAGAGTTTGCCGAATCTGAAGGCGGTACAGTCATTTGGTGTAATGCGCGGGTATCAGCTATCGGTTTTTATATGAAAGCCGGGTATGCACATACCGGTAAGCTGTTTTCTAAAAACGGCTTTGATTACGAGATATTGGAGAAGAATCTTACTCCTCGTTCAAGTCACTAAGCAGTTGCTGGGCATAAATGTTGGCGAACTTTTGCAAAGACAGGTTTGCCATTTCTTTTGCGGCATTAATGTCAGCCACTGACTCGTAAACAACGGCAAGATTATAAGCAGCCTTGCCAGCTATTTTCTTATCCCTGTTGTTGAGTAACAGCGTTAAAAGCGTATCGGCCTTTTCATAATTGCGCGCCATGATTTGCTGGGCGGCGGGCTCAAGCAGATCATCATGATAAATAGGCCTGGTATGCGTAATCGTATAGGGAAGATAATCTATCAATGCATTTTGCGTAGCATCAGCAACCGCCTTTTTCATTTCCTCCAATTCCCATTTATGCGAAGGGTGAATGATCAGAGAGCCAAATAAACCCGCATAATACTTTTCGGAATTGTGACTGCCGGTCCCATTTAATTTTTTTGAATAAAGGCCATTATCCTCGTATAAAACATAATTAACGGTAGCATTCGCCTGGTAATAGGCAATACTATTCTCAGTGCCGCTCATGTCGATATTTTCGGTTATACTTTTTAATGCCAATACATAATGTGCGTGATACTTTGATGCGAGCGCGTTTACAGAATCAGTATTTATTTTAAATGTGGCAGAGTCTGTCAGGTTAATAACCCGTACATGCTTTAGTTTATTTAGTTCAGTTTCTGCATAGCGGACGGATGCATAACCGCTTACTTTAAGGTCTTGCCGGTGTTTTTTGTTGGTATCGGCATCCGGAAAATGATTCACTAAAACAGTGACAGTGGTATCGGATCTAAAATAGGATTTTGGAGTATACTGTACCGAGACTGAGGCATACCGCATTGGATCGCAGGAGCACAAGAATAGCAGTAGAATAATACAGGCAGGTTTAAGGATTTTCATAGATAAGGCAAGGTAAACTTTGATTGTGAAATCGGCAT
Organism: Mucilaginibacter sp.; assembly: GCA_019235595.1. Classification (GTDB taxonomy): domain Bacteria; phylum Bacteroidota; class Bacteroidia; order Sphingobacteriales; family Sphingobacteriaceae; genus Mucilaginibacter. The sequence continues at coordinate 4,156 of JAFAKI010000103.1, forward strand.
GAAAAAACCAGTCCGCTACGTAGCGGACTGGCCCTCAATCAACTAAACTAATCTTGAAAAAAAATTACTCGAGACAAAGTAAGAAACAACAGTTAAACAGAATGTTAAGTCAGTAACAATTAATCAATAATGCCGCTAAAATTTGTTAACATACAGCATTGTCCTAAGCTTTGCTATATTTGCCATTATCGATTTAAAAAACAGTCCCCAATAATCATTTATGGCCAAAAAGAAAGATGAGAAAAAGCAGCATGTAGCGGTGGTGAATAAAACCTCGCTGGCTTTTTTCGAGAAATATATCAACAACCCTTCACCAACAGGATTTGAAGCATCGGGTCAGAAATTATGGCTCGATTATATTAAGCCTTATATCGATGAGCATTACGTAGATAATTACGGAACTGCGGTAGGTATCATCAACCCGAAAGCTAAGTACAAAGTAGTGATTGAGGCCCATGCCGATGAAATTTCCTGGTTTGTAAACTATATCACTAGTGACGGCTTGATCTATGTGATCCGTAATGGAGGCTCCGATCATCAGATCGCGCCATCAAAACGGGTAAACATTCACACCGATAATGGAATTGTTAAGGCTGTATTCGGCTGGCCGGCGATTCACACCCGCTCAGGTGAAAAAGAGGAAGCGCCTACACTGAAAAACATCTTCCTGGATTGTGGTTGTACTACCAAAGAGGAAGTTGAAAAATTAGGCATCCATGTAGGCTGTGTGATCACTTATGAAGATGAATTTATAGTATTGAATGACCGCTACTATGTTGGTCGCGCACTGGATAACCGTGCCGGTGGGTTTATGATAGCTGAAGTAGCACGTTTATTAAAAGAAAACAAAAAGAAATTACCGTTCGGTTTATACATCGTGAATGCGGTACAGGAAGAGATCGGTTTACGCGGTGCAGAGATGATCGCGCATCATATTAAACCTAACCTCGCTATTGTAACTGACGTTACCCACGATACCCAGACCCCGATGATCAGTAAAGTTACCCAAGGTGATCTGGCGTGTGGTAAAGGCCCGGTGGTATCTTACGCCCCCGCTGTACAAAACAACGTAAATAAATTACTGATCGAATCGGCACAAAAAGCTGATATCCCATTCCAGCGTCAGGCATCTTCACGCTCTACAGGTACTGATACCGATGCATTTGCCTATTCCAACGATGGTGTGCCTTCAGCTCTGATCTCGCTGCCGTTGCGTTATATGCATACGACTGTTGAAATGATCCACAAGGAAGACGTGGATAATGTGATCAGACTGATATACGAAGTGCTGTTGAATGTGAAAGACGGACAGGATTTCAGGTATATAAAATAAATGTCAAATAATTGTATGATTGACATTTAAAGTTTACTTTTGAAAAGTAAACTTTACCAAAACAATTTGAGTATAAATGGCCTTTGAGATATAATTAAACAAAAAAGCACTCAAAACAGTACCCCACAAACAATATGAAACCCACTCTACTGATCCTGGCCGCAGGTATGGCCAGCCGCTATGGAAGCATGAAACAAGTTGACGGCTTCGGTCCAAATGGTGAAACAATTATCGACTACTCTATTTATGATGCGATCAATGCCGGATTTGGCAAGATCAGCTTCATTATCCGTGAAGAGTTTGCCGATACTTTTAAAGCGATTTTCGAGCCGAAATTAAAAGGCCGCATTGAAACTGATTATGTTTTTCAGAGCTACGACCTGAAGCCTTTTGGCATTGATAAAGTTATTGAAAGGGCCAAACCATGGGGCACACAGCATGCAGTGCTTGCTGCTCGTAACCAGGTTCACGAGCCTTTCTGCGTAATTAACGCTGACGATTACTATGGTCGTGATGCCTTTGAAAAAATGGCTAAATTTTTAACCACAGAAGTAAAAGACGATCAATACGCTATCATTGGTTACCAGGTCGACAAAACATTATCTGACTACGGTACAGTTTCACGCGGGGTATGTAAAGTGGATGATAACGGTAATATGGTCGAAATCAATGAGCGTACTGAAGTATATTTCAAAGAAGACGGTAGCGTTGCTTATAAAGATGCCACCGGCGAACATGGGTTGCCAAATGATACCCGTGTATCGATGAATTTCTGGGGTTTTACGCCTGCTATCTTCAAACAAAGCGAGCCGATGTTCAAAAGGTTTGTCGAAGCTAATGAGAACAATCCAAAATCTGAATTCTTTATTCCGCTTGCTGCTGACGAACTGATCAAAACGCACACAGCGTCATTTAAAGTTATCCCAACCGCATCAAAATGGTTCGGTGTTACATACAAGGAAGATAAACCGATCGTACAAAAAAGCATATCCGAGCTGGTTGCTAACGGAACTTATCCGTCGAATCTTTGGTCATAAAATTCTTTTATAGATATTGAAAATCCCGCTCAAAAGGCGGGATTTTTCTTATTATTACTTTTCAAAAATGGCCAATACCTTTTCACAAATCTATCTACAATTTGTCTTTGCCGTTCAGCACAGGCAAAACCTTATTCCTAAAGAACATAAAGAAGAATTACATAAATATATTCCAGGCTCGTACAGAACAGGAAAGCCAAAATGTTGGCTATTAATTGTATGCCCGATCACGTGCATTTATTTGTGGGGTTCAAGCCAACGGTTCTTATATCCGATTTTGTAAAAGAGATAAAGGTGGAGAGCAATGAGTTTATCAATAGTCAAGATTGGATAAAAAGCAAGTTTAACTGGCAGGAAGGTTATGGAGTCTTTTCTTATTCACAATCCCATATCGATGCGGTCGTGAAGTATATCCTCAATCAGGAAAAGCACCATCAGAAAAGATCATTCAGACAAGAGTATCATGAATTATTAGAAAAATTTCAGATACCGTTTGAAGAGCGGTTTTTGTTCGATTTTATGAAATAGCTGTCCTGTCGTTTATTTGGAGGCTCCTATGGAGCCAGGTATCTTCTATTTGCCAACGCTATAAACAGGATACTCCTACGGAGTTTTGATTCGCCGCCATACTAGCTCCGTTAGGAGCTTCTTGTTTATAGAAAAATCAAACAAGGAAAATAGGCTCCATAGGAGCCTCCTCTCTGCTATTTGCTTCTATCCATTTGCATAGCGTATTTGCTATGAATTGGCGAATAGGGAAAAAATAAAAAGCCCGTCACTGTTTAACAAGACGGGCTTTTTATTTATATGATGGATTTATTATTTAACTTCTTCGAAGTCAACATCGGTTACGTGGTCACCAGCGCCTTGACCATTGCCGCCTGCGGTCCCGGTATCACCAGCACCTGGCTGAGCCTGACCGGCTTCGCCTGCAGCTTTATACATCTCTTCAGATGCAGCGGTCCATGCAGCGTTCAACTCGGTTTGGGCAGCTTCGATAGCGTCTAGGTTTTTAGAAGCATAAGCCTCTTTCAATTTTTTCAAACCTTCTTCGATAGGAGCTTTTTTATCAGCTGATATCTTATCGCCATATTCTTTCAGTTGCTTTTCGGTAGTAAAGATCAGGGCATCGGCAGAGTTCAGTTTATCAACTTCTTCTTTTGCCTTTTTGTCAGCTTCAGCATTTGCTTCAGCTTCGTCCTTCATCTTTTTAATTTCAGCATCAGTTAAGCCAGATGAAGCTTCGATACGGATCTTCTGTTCTTTGCCGGTAGCTTTATCTTTAGCTGATACGTGCAATATACCGTTAGCATCGATGTCGAATGATACTTCGATCTGTGGCACGCCACGTGGAGCTGGTGGAATTCCATCCAGGTGGAAGCGGCCTAATGTTCTGTTCTGAGCAGCCATCGGACGTTCGCCCTGTAAGATGTGGATCTCAACAGAAGGCTGGCTATCAGATGCTGTTGAGAACACTTCCGATTTTTTGGTCGGGATAGTAGTGTTTGCTTCGATCAGTTTGGTCATTACACCACCCATAGTTTCGATACCTAATGAAAGTGGGGTAACGTCGAGCAGCAACACATCTTTTACTTCACCAGTCAGTACACCACCCTGGATAGCAGCACCTATAGCAACCACTTCGTCAGGGTTTACACCTTTTGAAGGCGCTTTACCGAAGAATTTCTGTACAGCTTCCTGTATAGCAGGGATACGGGTTGAACCACCTACCAGGATGATTTCGTCGATATCTGAAGTGCTTAAACCAGCAGCTTTTAGAGCTGTTTTGCATGGCTCGATAGTACGTTTGATCAGGCTGTCAGACAGTTGCTCAAATTTAGCACGGGTTAAAGTCTTAACCAGGTGCTTAGGCATACCATCAGCAGCAGTAATATATGGCAGGTTGATCTCGCTCTGAGAAGTGCTTGAAAGCTCGATTTTAGCTTTTTCGGCAGCATCTTTCAAACGTTGTAAAGCCATAGGGTCTTTACGCAGATCGATGCCTTCTTCACTCTTAAATTCGTCAGCCAGCCAGTCGATAATTACCTGGTCAAAGTCGTCACCACCTAAGTGAGTATCACCATCGGTTGATTTTACTTCAAACACGCCATCGCCTAACTCCAATACCGACACGTCATGAGTACCACCACCGCAATCGAAGACAACGATTTTCATATCCTTGTGCGCTTTATCCAGGCCGTAAGCCAGGGCAGCAGCAGTAGGTTCGTTGATGATACGGCGAACTTTTAAACCTGCGATTTCACCCGCTTCTTTAGTAGCCTGACGCTGAGCGTCGTTAAAATAAGCAGGCACAGTGATAACTGCCTCTGTTACTTCGGTACCCAAAAAGTCTTCAGCAGTTTTCTTCATTTTCTGAAGGATCATCGCTGAAATTTCCTGCGGGGTATATTTGCGGTCGTCGATCTCAACACGCGGAGTATTGTTGTCGCCTTTAACCACTTTGTATGGTACACGGGCAGCTTCTTTGGTCACTTCATCGAATTTGTTACCCATGAAGCGCTTGATAGAATAAATAGTTTTTGTAGGGTTGGTAATAGCCTGACGCTTGGCTGGGTCACCCACCTTACGCTCGCCGTTGTCAACAAACGCTACAACTGACGGCGTAGTACGTTTACCCTCGCTGTTAGCAATAACTACAGGTTCGTTACCTTCCATTACCGCAACGCAAGAGTTCGTTGTTCCTAAGTCGATTCCAATTATTTTAGACATATATGATTGATTTTTCCTTTTTTGATATTAAACCTACGCAATATCAACAAGGCTTATGCCAATATCACTTTGGCAGTAAAAAAGGCTTATGGGCGTAAAAAACGCCTCATATTTCGTCAGGAAAACAGACGGAATCCGTGACAGGTTGTCAGAAAAATGTCACTCGTTCAGCATCAGTTTGTCAATACCCGGGGCAGGTCTCCAGTCGCTCTTAGGCTCGTAATAATGCCATAGCAGGGCGGAGATCTTGCGGATTAGTATGTATGCCTCATTATCGGGTACCCAGCGCTGGTCTTTATTGTTATTTGTCATTATCGAAAAAACATAGTCGCCATGCGGTGCATTCACCATAACGGTTTCCGATTTTGCCTCATCCACGGCACCTTGTTTGCTAGCTGCCTGTACGTAGGGCGGTATTTGTGATAAGGCCTTGTCATCCCAATAAATGCGTGCCAGGTTGCGGTACATGCGTTCGCTTGCCGCCGGGCTTACGGCTTCGCCATTTCTGATCATGGTAAATAAACGGCACATTTCATAAGGCGAACTAACGCCCCAGCCATATTTGGAGCGAATGGCTTCTCGGCCTTTTACTCTTGAGTTCACACGCAATACTTTAAATCCATTTTTATCCAGCCAGTTGTTGATATATTCGCCTGTAACGATTTTTTGCAGCCAGGTACTGGCGGTGTTATCGCTCATAGTGATCATCAGCAGGGCTACTTTGCTTAGTTCGATGGTGTCCTTGTCTTTAAATGAGCCGAGAATGTCTTCGCCGGGGTATAATAACGAATCGCGGTAGATGAGCTTTTGATTATAAGCCAACTCGCCTTTTTCTATCTTATCAAATACCCCGCATTGTATGCTTACCTTGATCATGCTGGCAGTAGGAAATAGGGTGTCAGCATTAATAGCTGCTGTTTTGCCTGTTTTTAGATTTTTGACATAGATGCCCACCTGGCCGTTGAAGCCTTTTATGGCATCTTGTAGTTGAGTGGTAAGTTTGGTATCGGTCTGAGCGAAAGTGGTAGTGCAAAAGACTACCAGAAAAAGGATAGATAATTTAAGTTTCATAGCTTGGTTAAAAAAACTAAGTTATAAAACTACGCGCAAAATCCCTATCGAAGCGTTTTTTATATCTTTACCGATTATATGAAACTCCGCTGGCTCTTGTTTCCATTTTCTTTGCTGTATGGTATCGTCGTTGCTGTCCGTAATTGGTGCTATGACGGTGGAATATTAAAAAGCCGGAGTTTTAAGATTCCTGTTATATCTGTCGGCAACCTGGAGGTTGGTGGTGCCGGTAAATCGCCTATGACAGAATATTTGGTAAGGTTGCTTAAAGGTCACCATAAACTGGCGACTTTAAGCCGGGGTTATGGCCGCAAAACCAAAGGATTCTTAACAGTAACGACCGAGTCAACTGCCGAACAGGTAGGTGACGAGCCCCTGCAGTTTAAACATAAATTTCCGGATATTACGGTTGTGGTGTGCGAAAAGCGGGTTGATGGTCTTAAAGAACTTATCCATGCGCATAATCTGGTATTGATGGATGATGCTTACCAGCACCGCGCTGTGAAACCGGGTTTGAGTATTTTATTGTTTGATTACAACCGGATCAACGAACCGCATTTGCTTTTGCCCGCCGGTAATATGCGCGAGCCATTCAGTGGTCGCTGGCGGGCGGATATCGTCATCATTAGTAAATGTCCAGAACAACTAAATGCTGAAGAACAAGAAAAAATAGCTGTAAAGATCGATCCACTACCATATCAATCCTTGTTTTTTACTTCGATTGTTTATTTGCCTTTACAGGATTTGAATGGAAATCCCTCAGATGTGGTATTAGATAATGATACAGCGGTATTTCTATTGACTGGGATTGCTAATCCGACGCCTTTGGCAAAGCACATTAAAAAATATACGTCTAAGCTGATCCATCACAATTATCCCGATCATCATCGCTTTAGCTTGAAAAATATCAGTAAACTTGCCGATGAATTCGCTGCCTGTACTGCACAAAAAAAAGTGATCATTACAACAGAAAAGGATGCACAGCGTTTAGTTGAACACGAACTGCTTCCGCTTGTACAATCGTTGCCGGTTTTAGTTATTCCTATAGGGGTACAATTCTTAAACAATGAGGGGCATCAGTTTGATCAGTTAGTAACACAATATGTTAGAGAATATACAACAAACCACCTTATACATTAAAAATCGTATAGGCGATTTCGAGCCCGAAATAGGCATAATACTGGGTACAGGTCTCGGCGGATTAGTAACCGAGATAGAAGTTGAAAAACAACTCATGTACTCTAATATCCCCGATTTTCCTATCTCGACACTTGAGTTTCATTCCGGCAAACTGATATTTGGTATGTTAGCCGGTAAAAAGGTGGTTGCTATGCAGGGCCGCCTGCATTATTATGAAGGTTATACCATGCAGCAGATCACTTTCCCGGTAAGGGTGATGAAGATGTTGGGTATAAAAACGTTGTTCGTATCCAACGCCAGCGGATCGCTCAATCCCGATATAAAAAAAGGTGACCTGATGGTAATAGAAGACCATATAAACCTTCAGCCTCATAACCCGCTGATCGGCAGAAATGAGGAGGAACTGGGGCCACGTTTCCCTGATATGAGCCAACCTTATCGCCGCGACCTGATTGAAAATGCGTTAAATATTGCCAAAGAGAACAATATTACCTGCCACAAAGGTGTTTATGTAGCTGTAACAGGGCCAAACCTGGAAACGAAGGCAGAATACCGTTATCTGCGGATAATTGGCGGTGACGCGGTAGGTATGAGCACTGTTCCTGAGGTTATTGTGGCTAATCATATGGGGTTGCCAGTTTTTGCCATATCGGTATTAACTGACGAAGGGTTTCCGGATAACTTGCACCCGGTATCGCTAGAAGAAATTCTGGCAGTTGCACATGAAGCTGAGCCCAAAATGACATTAATACTTAAAAAACTGATTGCCGGCCTTTAATGCATAACCAACTCCGATATATTCTTCTTGCAGCGCTGATGTGCTTTTCGGCAGCTATTGGTTTTGCGCAAACTACAACCATACCCGGCTATCCGAATAACCCCGTCAGGAGGAATAATTTTAATACCGATACCGCTACCAGGCAACAAGGTAAACAACTTACAGGTGATCAACAAATTGATGCAGAGCGTCAAAAAGAAGAAAAAAAACGTGATTCGGTTATTTTTACTTCAAAATTCGTCCGGGTAACCAATGAGCGTTTGCTCAGCGATAGTACACAGGTATTCCCATTGGACACCGGGCTCACGAATTTTGAAAATTATAGTCCGCTTTACCAGCCGCGCAGCCCCAAAATAGGGTTGGGTAACCTGGGCCTTGCTGAGCGTAGCTTATTATTTGAACCGAGCAAGACCATCGGCTTTGACGTTGGGCAGCATTTTTTGGACGCCTATCTTTTTTTACCGCAGGATATACAATATTACAAAGCACGCGTGCCTTATACCAATTTGTCGCTTTTTGCAAGTGGGGTAAAAGAGCAGGTGTTTAAAGCGCTGCATACCCAAAATATCAATCCGCAGTTGAATGTCGGCTTTAATTTGAATTTCATCGGCTCACGTGGCTTTTACCCGCAACAGGGAGCGGGTGACCTTACAGGCGCGATATTTTCCTGGTACGAGTCCAAAAGCAAGCGTTATAACCTATTGGCAAGTTATAATTTTAATAACCTGAAGGCGCCTGAGAACGGCTCGGTCCAAAACGATTCGCTTTTTACGGCTCCGCCATCAAGCACCTATACCACTTCCCAGAATCAGCCTGTGCGTTTATACAACTCTAGCGATAATATCCGGAACAATGGATTTTATATCAAGCAGTTTTATTACATAGGCAAGATAGATAGCACGATAAAGAGCGTGGATAAATCAAAGATATTGCCTACCCAGCGGGTGTCTTATACGCTTTATTATAACAGGAACACTTATAAGTTCCTGCAAAACGAGCCGGATACCTATGGGGTATTTCCTGATTATTATTATAGTTCAACGTATTCAAGAGACTCGCTCTCCGTTTTCCATTTGCAGAATGGTTTCTCTTATAGCTTTTATCTGCGGGGAAAATCTACCGGTATTGTGAAGAATGAGGTTAAGGTAGACCTTGGGTTGGTGCATGATTACTATACCTATCAGCAATTTGTTACCGATACCATTACAAATGCTAATTTTTCAAGGCAGGTAGTAAATCAGCGGGTACAAAACAATTCATTTCAGGATATCACCTTAAAAGCAAAAGCCGGGTATCGTTTCAGCAATAAAATATTGCTGGATGTCGATCTGCAGCAAATAGCGGCCGGGCGAGATTTTGGCAACTTTCTTTATGAAGCAAAGTTGAGTTTATCGGGCGGGCAAAAAGCGGGAAGGATCACCCTGGGGGCATACCAGCAAAATAGTTCGCCTCCATTGGTTTATACCGATTGGATATCGAACCACTACATATTCCATAATAGTTTTAACAATCAAAAAACTACTAACCTGTCGTTTAACTATGTCAACGACCTGCTTAAGCTTGACCTGAAAGCAGAGTATTATCTGATAAACGATTATCTGTATTTCTCCGCCGAGCCTAATGGAATAGATGCCACCCCTACACAATTGCATAACCCGATTAATTTGTTGAAATTGAGTATCGGGAAAAATCTTTCGTGGCGCAAATGGCATTTTGATAACTATGTGGTCTATCAAAAAAGCGATTATCAAAATACTTTACGCACCCCGTCGGTTTATACTTATAGCAGCTTGTATTACACCAAGTTGTTCTTCAATGTGCTTCACAGTAATATGGGTATTAATGTGCGTTATAATACGCCATACGTAGCGCCATCATATGCTGTTGGGCTCGGGCAGTTTTATAACAATACCCCGAATCTTACTTTTTCATCCTACCCGGTAGCTACTGTATTTTTCAAGGCAACATTGATTCGTACCAATATTTTTGTGGCATACGATTATGCTAACCAGGGATTGTTCAGCAAGGGATATTATATGATCAACCGCTATCCTGGTCCTGACCATCTATTGAAAATCGGAGTTTCCTGGTCGTTCTATAATTGAGTTGGCAGTGGGCAAGGGTGTTCGAATCTATTTGAAAATAAAGAATCATGTCATTTCGAATCCACAGAGTAGGCCTTTGTTGTGGCGCGGATGAGAAAACTTATGTGATTGTGCATAACGAACTTTGCATGTAGTATAAGTTTTCTCCTCACGCTAAGCTCAATCCCGACCCAGGTTCGTTCGAAATGACATAATTTATTATTATTTTATTGAATTTAAATAAGTTCTTAATTCTGCAAACTGCAAACCGCCCACTGCCAACTGAATCAGGTCTTTTGTTTCTTCTTATGCGCGGCGGGGAATAAAACATTGTTGAGGATCAAACGATACCCCGGAGAGTTGGGGTGCAGTTTCAGATCGGTAGGAGGGTCGCCAACTACGTGCTGGTAATCTTCCGGGTCATGGCCGCCGTAGAAGGTCCATTGTCCCTTACCATATTCACCATGAATATAACGGGCCTCGTTGCCGGTTTTCATTTCGCCCATAATGGTTACGCCGGGCTTAAGAAACTTTTCGTGGAAAGCGGTGGTCAGGCCCATAAATCCCTTGATCACTTTATCATGATTTTGGGTGAGCATGCTGGGCACCACATCCCATTTGGCAGAGAAATCAAACAGTGTGAAAAAATCCCTTGAACGCTCTACCTGCCTGGTAGTAGTTACATCAATATTGCTGAACTGGTGCGACATAGGGTTCATGTCCAGCGTGAAGTTCTCGAAAGCGAAAGTTTGCGTAAAATCCAACTTGGATTGAGCCTCCGGGTCGGCAGCATCACCATCAAACATGCTTTCGCAGATATCGGTATTAGCTGCTGCAAGGGCGATATCAAAGGTATCGGTACCTGAGCACATCGCAAATAAAAATCCCCCGCCAGCGCAGAAGTCGCGGATATGCTCGGCTACCGAAAGCTTCATTTGCGATACCTTTTTAAAGCCCAGCTTGTGCGCCATGGCCTCCTGTATCTTCACATCGTCATTGTACCACTGTGCATAACGGAATGAGCCATAAAATTTGCTGTACTGCCCGGTAAAATCCTCGTGGTGCAGGTGCAGCCAGTCGTATTTAGGCAGATCGCCGCGAACTACCTCTTCGTCATACAATACATCATATGGAATTTCGGCATATTTTAAAACCAGGGTTACGGCATCATCCCAGGGTAGTTTATTTTTGGGCGAATAAACGGCAATTTTTGGGGCCTTTTCCAGCTTCACCAGATCCATATTGACAGAAGGATCGCTTATCTCGGCGATGATCTCGCTTACTTTGGCATCGGCAAGCACTTCATAGCTTACGCCGCGTATTTTGCATTCGTCTTCAACCGCTTTGTTGTATTTCATCATAAAGCTGCCACCGCGATAGTTAAGCAGCCAGTCTACCTCTTCGCCATTTTTAAGCGTCCAGAAAGCTATACCGTAGGATTTAAGGTGGTCCTTCTGCGCCTCATCCATGGGTATAAGAATAGAAGCCGCTCTGGTAATGAGTGGTAAAAGCAGTAAAGCCAAAATAGCTAGAAGGCGAAAGCTAAAAGGCGAAAGGTATTTGATGTTAATATTCATGTAGTTACCTCAACTTAAAGTAACGAATAATTATTGAGGCTATTATGATTTTAACGTAATCGTTACTCACTTGGTTTGGCGTTCAGGTCGGTAAGTTCTTTTGATTCCCTTCTGTTTTTCGGGATCTTCATGAACTCTTTATAACTTGAATCGACATAAGTTGTAAAATTAAACTCCGGACTGGTATACGTATCAACAGTTGGGGTATACATAATGATAAAGTTGGTCATTTCCTGGCCCTTTAAAGGGACATAGTCCTTCAGATTGTCTGGACCGAATTCCCTGGCGATCTGTTGTTTTAGTTCCTCGTCCTTGCCCAACTGAATAAATTTTTGTCGTTTTTTGGCATCGGAATGCGAGTCGAACAAATTCATTGTAAGGCCGCCTTTTAAATTGCCGTCTGCATCTTTTGAGTAAACTACTGTTTGGCCGCCAAATGGAGATAGGGTAGGCGGAGCAGTTAAGCCCCCGAGCCTTGTTTGCTGGTCCCTGATCGTAACGCCCTTAAGAGTTGTGCCTTTCAGATCCATTAAAATTTCAATCGAGCCCAAGTCTTTTACAAAAAGCGTATCGGTATCATAAGCAAAGGAAGAGAATGTAACCAAATCGCCAACGTGCGCACGTATGGAAAACAGGCCATTTTTGTCGGTCACCGTAAAAATATGTGAGTTTAAGTTTTGAATGCTCACGCCGGCAATAGGTATGCGGGTTTTGTTTTCATACACCCGGCCCGTAAGGTTGCCCTGCGCAAAACTTAAATTGACAATGAATAATAGCAGTACTGAAATCAGAAAAGCACGAATCATAACCGCTAAAGTAACGAATTATTTCAGAAGGTATTATGATTTAAGCGTCATGAAAGGATATCTTAACTATTTTTAACAATTGTTTGTCTGAACCGGAATTTGCCGAATTTAAAAATTAACAGAATTGGTTATTTTTGAATTAATTGTATGAATAGAAAACCTGACTTTATTGCTGAGCTAAAATACCGAACCACTGAAGAAGGCGGGCGACGTACCGCTGCATTTTCCGGTTATCGTCCACAAGTAAAATTCGACTTCAGCGAGATGCAGACAAGTGGGCAACAAAAATTTATAGATAAGGAAATTGTACATCCGGGGGAGACAGTTATTGCTGAGATCGCTATTCTTTCACCTGAATTTTTTAAAAATAAATTAAAACCGGGTATTGAGTTTGAGTTTAGGGAGGGTGCAAGAATTATTGGGATAGGTATAGTTCGTGAAATTTTTAATAGTGATCTTTTGGCTCACTAAACTTTTACTTTCAAACAATCTAAGCTTTCTCCTTTCACCTTTCCGCTTTATCCTTTTTTACTAACTTTGCAGTCCAATTAAATAGCAATGAGCAAAGCAATAATCAAGACTGCAAAAGGCGATATGACCGTAGAATTCTACGATAAAGACGCTCCAAATACAGTTGCAAACTTCAAGAAACTGGCTAAAGAAGGTTTTTACGATGGCGTAACTTTTCACCGCGTAATTCCAAATTTTGTGATACAAGGCGGATGCCCTTTCTCAAAAAATCCTGAAACCGCTTACCGCGCAGGGTCAGGCGGTCCGGGTTACCACATCGATTGCGAGCTCACCGGCGAAAACCAATACCACGACCGTGGTGTACTCTCAATGGCGCATGCAGGTCGTAACACAGGCGGTTCTCAGTTTTTTATCTGCCATAGCCGCGATAATACTGCTCACCTTGATAGAAACCATACTTGCTTTGGTAAAGTGATTGAGAACGTGGATGTTGTTGACAGCATTCGCCAGGGCGATAAGATTTTAGGTGTTGAGGTAATTGAAGAATAGTATTTAGTTGATTAAGTTAAGTGGTTGATTAAGTTAGCCAACCACTTAACTCAATCAACCCAATCAACTAATAACTAACAAATGAATTTACGTGGAATAGTAGCGGTATCGGGCAAACCGGGTTTGTGGAAGGCTTTGGCACAAAACAAAACCGGCTTTATTTTGGAGAGCCTTGATGCCAACAAAACCAAGTTGGTAGCTAATTTATCAACCGCTAAGATAGCTGCACTGGATGAGATCACCATTTTTGGCGATTACGAAGATATCCGTTTGACCGATGTGTTTGGCAGAATGAAGGATGCGAAGAGTGTTCCGGATGCTAAGGCTGATGGTAAAGTATTGCGGGAGCTTTTTAGAGAAGTAGCCCCGGGTCATGATGAGGAGAAAGTGTATTCCTCTGATATGAAAAAGATCGTTTCGTGGTACCATATCCTAAAGGATATGCCACTGTTTAGCGAGCCTGATCCGAATGAAGCGGCAGCGCCTGTTGCCGAAGCAGAATCTGCACCAGTTGAAGACGTTAAACCTGCTGAAGAAGCCAAGCCAGCTAAAAAAGCGAAAGCCCCTGCAAAGGCTAAAACTGAAGTAGCTGAGGAAGAAGCGGCTCCAAAAGCTAAAGCGAAAAAGAAATAAGGCTTTTATTCTAAGAAGCTGCCCGAAAACAAAATTATGTCATTTCGACGAGCCGATTTGGGCTTGGTGTAAAGGGGGCGAGGAGAAATCTTATACAATTTGCAGAGGGACTATGCATTTTTTAGAAGATTTCTCTTCGCTCTTTCCGCATGCCTCACGCGCTTGCTCATCGAAATGACATTTTTTATGGGATGATTTTTGCTTTTAACAATCCATCTTTACACACTTCTCATCAGAAAACTCCGGCTCGAAGGTGCTGTGACTAATGGATAAATGCTCCAGGCGGTGACGCAGATCGTGTTTGATGCTGTCGAAAGACGATACTGCATTTTGATCGATCACTAAATGAGCCGTCAATGCGTTTTCGGTAGTGCTTAATGCCCATACGTGGATGTGGTGAACATCTATAACACCTTTTCCCTTCATCAGTTCCTGTTTAATCTTTTCAAGATCCATTTCCTTTGGAACACCATCCATCTCGAGGCGTAAACTATCAATCAGCAAGCT
>JAFAKI010000182.1 GCA_019235595.1 Mucilaginibacter sp.
GGCAGATAAAAGGAATGTAACCAGCGGGCCTGAGGATGGTGGTCAGGGTCACTCTGGCGTTGATTCAGTTTTGGCGACGGTTTACCAATATTGACGTGTGAGAAAAATGAAAATTGACATGCCATTTAATGGCTTGTGATGGTCAAAACGGAAAAAATATTAAAAAGAAAGTATGACAAACGCTGCGCCCAAAGGGGCATTTCAATGTTATTTAATTTATTTTTGTTTTAATAATTTAAGGTGATATGGAATTGATACAATACATCAATACTAAAATATACCTAAGCAATGAAGTGGCTACTGCAATTGATGCAGCATTCAAAAAAGAATTCCTTCCCAAAGGAACCAACTTAGTGCAACCCGATAACCGTTCTCAGAAGGTTTATTTTATAGAAAAGGGTCTGGTAAGGTCGTTCTATAATAATTCGGAGGGAAAAGATATCACCCATTTTTTCTTTGGTGAGAATGATTTTACCATGGCGCTGGAAAGCGTATATTTCAATAAAACCGACCCATACGGAAGGGAAATTTTAGAAGATGCCACTTTACGTAGCATTCATTTCCACGAGTTCAACGTATTGTCAGGTAATCTAAAAGAACTTAAAGACCTTATTTTTTTAGTGGCCGTCGGAATGTTGAAACAATTTTCAGACAGACTTTTTTCATTACAATTTCAGACTGCAGAACAACGCTATAAATTTTTGATAGACAACTACCCCGATATATTGTTAAGAGCACCACTAGGACATATTGCCTCTTATTTAGGCATCACCCAGCAAACGCTTAGCGTCATCAGGTCAAAAAAATAGCTCCTCTCCATTTCCATTTTTTAAGATAGATTAAAAACACAGTCGTGTTTCTTGCCTTGCTTTGCATTGTAAATTATTTTAATCAGCGCCGCTGCCACATCTGAATAGAGTTAAATTAGTTCGTTCGGCAGGGCAAAAAATTAAAAAATCGTCAAATGAGATAGAGCATAATTAAAACTTGAGTTATGAAAAATGAAGTTTGCCAGAATGAATTGATCGATATGATTATCGATCTGCAGGAAAGAGGGTTCGATCACGATTTCGTTATTAACCATGAATACATCTGCTGTTTGCAATACAATGCAATGATCTCCCCCGAGGATTTCGATATACTGGAAACGCACGCCTGCGTCAATAACCAGCATGTCTGTGGCGATTACATATTATATGGTATCCGGCTAAAGAACCATGATATAAAAGGTATCCTGTTGAGCAGCCACAAGTCTTATAACAACGATTTGTCATTTCCGCTTTGGCAAAAGTTCGAGAACGAAATTGTCAAAAGCACGCACAAGTTGCAACCGTTTATGCAACGGGCCTCTTAAACTTTTTCGCCAGTTTATTATCAAAATAGGAAAAATATGAAATCGCGATTCTTTACTTTTTTGTTGGCTACCATGGCTCTAGTCATGAACACAGCTATACAGACAAGAGCTGCTGAGGCGTATAGCCAAGACTATCAAAAAAATTTCATGCTTCGCGGCAGCGAAAACTCACATAGTATTCCCTGGTGGGTGGTCGCATGCATTATTTTGTTTATCGCCAGAACGGGCTATTTCGTTATTTCTTCACTGTCTGTTAAGCGTTAAAATATGGAGCTTATTAATTCAGAAAAAAAGCCCATTAAAAGGAGCCAATATTTTACTGCGTTTTCGCGCGACCATCATGCGGACCTGCTCTTTTGCTGGAAAATAAAGGAAGGATTTAAACGTGGGGTCGATCCTCGAAGGATAAATCTATATATTAAGTGTTTTTGGGAAGAGCACCTGCAGGACCATTTTAGGGAAGAAGAAACTTTGTTGTTTGATAAGCTGGATGTTGACCTTACCAACCAGGCGAAACGCGACCACCTGGTGCTTACCGAATGGTTTAACCGAATCATCAATAACAAAGTAGAAAGCCCAACGGACTACCTTTCTTTTACTCAATTGCTGATCGATCATGTGCGCTTTGAGGAACGAATATTGTTTCCCTTTATGGAAGAACATTTGCCAAAAGCTATTCTTGTAAGTATCTGCGCAACTTTAAACGAAGCACATTTTGACCCTTATTACGATTACTACGCTGATGAATTTTGGCTCTGGAAACCGGATTGGTAAAACACACCCTGTACTATTTAACTTTCTATTATTAGAACCACTGGTCGTACCTCCTTGCGTTCATGTATGACCTGGCAAACGCTAAGCCATCATCAGGCCTGAAAAATGATTGGATAAATTTTCATTTTTTAAGATAAGTTAAAATCGACCTGGTGCTTCTTTCTTTGTTTTGCATTGTAAATTATTTTTATGAGTTATAGTATTTTACTTAACGAAGCTAAGGGATATGTTATATCGATGTTTGACAGCCATAAAAAAAAGGGATTATCTTATCACAATAAGGCACACACCCAGTTCGTTGTCGACTCCGCTAAAGAGATTGCGAATCATTATCAATTAAATGAAAGAGATTATTTTATTTTAATGATTGCGGCGTGGTTTCACGACACGGGGTATTTGAATAAATATGAAAACCATAATGAAGAGAGTCTAAATATAGCAAATACTTACCTTGAAAGTGCCAAAATAGATAAGAGTATTATCGCCGAAGTAAACCAGTGCATAATAGCAACTAAGGTCCCGCAAAAACCAAAAGAAAGGCTTAGTGAAATTCTATGTGATGCAGATACGTTTCATATGGGGCAGAACAATTTTAATGAGACGAACAAGCTTTTAAAAAAAGAAATTGAGACAATAACGAAACGAAAAATATCCAAAGAATCCTGGAGGTTGAAAACGATTGAGTTATTTGAGGCACACCAGTATTTTACTGACTATTGTAAAGTGACGTTAAATAAAAAGACCAATCAAAACCTTGAGAAATTTAAAAAGCGGAATGAAAAAAAAGAAATAAATCAAATAATACATGACCCACACGTGGTCGAACACGAGCACAGCGAATCGGGAAAAAAGAATAAGAACATCCCGGACAAAAGTGCCGAAACGATGTTTCGTATCGCTTCTAACAATAACCAGCGCTTGAGCGACCTGGCTGATCGGAAAGCTCATATAGTGATCACGGTTAATTCTATTATCCTATCGGCGATAATTAGTTTAGTGCTCCGTAAGTTGGACACCAGCAGTTTTATACTTATACCAACATGCATTCAGCTTACCGTCAGTGTGACGAGTATCATTTTTTCAATACTGTCTACGCGTCCTCGCATTCCACAGGGGATATTTTCAATTGAGGACATTGAGCAGAAGAAAGTTAACTTATTGTTTTTTGGCAATTTTTATAAAATGAAACTGAATGATTATTCTATCGGTATGCAAAAAGTGATGGGGAATAAGAAGTTGTTGTATCACACCCTTGTAATGGATGTCTACTCTCAGGGAGTGGTATTAGGCCGTAAATATCATCAATTAAGAATTGCTTATAGCATTTTTATGTTCGGACTTATTATTTCAGCGTTTGCGTATGTTTTGGCCATTCTTTTTCATAATGCACCGATACATGCAATTCCTCATTGAAAGGATGCTTTTTTTGGGACAGAAATAGATTTCATAAGCAATGACTTAAGGAATCCCTAAGCAACAAAAAATTTGCACCTTATTTATTGATTGCATTCCTTCTAAATTGTCTCATTTACTCAGCCGTATGTCCTGCAAAGGCCATATCTAACGGCATTCGGTATGTTTTTTTAGCTTGATTTTATTGTAAGTTGTTCATGTTAAATATGATACGTGTAGGTGTGGCTTCTGTCTCGCGAAAATTTAAATGGACAAAAAAGGCGGTAGGAACAGTCGAGAAAAATAATTTCTACGATTTTCATTTTTTAAGATACATTAAAAGTTACCCCGCTTATTCGTAGTTGTTTTGCATTGTTAAATTTTAATCAATGAAAGAACTTGATAATACGACGGGTACTCATTATGTATTTTTTGCCGATGACTTAGGCATAGCATCCGTCTTCCAAACGTTAAAATCCAGGCTGTCGGAGCCATGTGGCCAGCATGTATCTCTGTTTTATTGTTCGTTAAATAACCAGTACAATTTTCAAAAGGAATTGAATTTGTTACAACAGCATTTTCCTTGCCAACTATTTGTAATCTATCATTCAAAAGAATTTGCCGGTCATTGCATTCTTCAGCAAGACGATATCGAAGCAGTTATTAATGCCAACACCATGCCGCAAATGAATTTTATCATTTCTGGTAATGAATCATTTGCTCATACCATAAAGGAGTCATTGATCTTCTTAGGCATAGAAAGCATACAAATACAGGAACAATATTTTTCAGAATAGTCATAAAAAATCACATAAAATGAAACAAACACTATTTTATCTATCCATTCTTAGCTTGTTCTTCTTAGCCAGTTGCAAAGGCAAGAAAACGAATACACCCGATAGCAGTGCCTCTGCTATTTCTGTGAGAGCTGAAGAAGTTCAATCCACTACAAAAACCAACGAAGTGTCTGTAAGTGGAAATGTTGAAGGCAATACTACTGTGAGACTCGGCTTTATGGTTGCCGGAAAGGTCAACTACATTTCTAACAAAGAAGGAGAAAATATTTCCCAAGGCCAATTAATCGCCAGTCTTGAGCCTACGAACTATTCTATTGCCAAAGGGCTTGCAGATGTGCAAGTGAATACTACGGCGGATGAATACAACCGGTTAAAAATATTATATGACAGGAAGAGCCTTAGTGAAAATGACTTTAAAAAAATAACTTTTTCCTTAGACCAAGCGAAGCTCCAGCAGCAATTGCAAAAGAAAAATTTATCTGACACCAGGCTCTATTCGCCCATTAGCGGTGTATTGCTAAAAAAACAGACGGAAGTAGGTGAGGTAATAGCTGTCGGCATGCCACTATTCGTGCTATCCGATATTAGGAAGGTAAAGGTATTGGCCTATGTTCCTGAAGGTGAATTGCATGATATTAAGATAGGGCAGACTGCGAACGTTAATATTTCCTCTCTTGATAAAGTATTCCCAGGTAAAGTAGCTGAAGTAGGCTCAGCAGCAGACGCTACGTCCAGAGCATTTACGATAAAAATCGAAGTGGCCAATCCAGGCCTGCTAATCCGCCCGGGTATGATCGCTGACGCCAGAATTGCCACCAACAACAAAAGACAAATGACCTTGTTACCCGCCGAATGTATTCAGCAGGATTTAGCAAATCAGAGCTTTGTCTTTGTGATTGATAAAACGCAGCACAAGGCCTTTAAACGAATAGTGAGCCTCGGAAACCTGGTTGATAACAAAATTGAAGTTATATCAGGACTTTCTAATGGAGAGGCGGTGGTGACGAGCGGCCAGAAGAGTTTGTCTGAAGGGTCTTTAGTATCTATCATCAAATAAAAGAGCAATGAATATCATAAAAGCATCGCTAAAATATAAGCACGTAACCTTATCAGTGTTATTGTTGCTGTTTGCGGTCGGCGTGGATTCGCTATTAAATATGCCACGAAGAGAAGACCCCAAAATTACAATCCGGCAGGGACTGGTCATTGCATCTTATCCAGGAGCAAACTCTACCCAGGTGGAAGACCAGGTTACTAAAAAACTAGAGCAATATCTTTTTCAATATGAGGAGGTTGATAAGTCTAAGACTTATTCAACAACCAAAGACGGTGTTGTTGTGGTAAATGTGGAGCTCTCTGAGAGCGTAAAACAACCGGATGTCTTCTGGAGCAAACTTCGCCATCAACTACTTATCTCAAAACAAATTGATTTGCCCGACGGGGTGAGAGGACCTATTGTAAACTCCGACTTTGGGGATACTGAGGCCCTTATTATCGGATTAGAAAGCAAAAATACCAGCTATGCAGAACTCAAACGATATGCTCAAAGGCTGGAAGACTATCTGCGGACTGTCCCGGCGGCTTCCAAAATAAAACGAATAGGCGAACAACAAGAAGAAATAGTGGTATCGTCAACGTCGGAAAAATTAGCCCAATATGGAGTAAACCCACAGCAAGTGGTGCAACTATTGCAATCACAAAACAGCATTAATGCAACAGGTGAGGTAAAAACGGTGAGCAATAAGGTGCCTCTGTACACCAATGGCTATTATAATACGGAGACTGAACTCGCAAATCAGGTGATAGGTACTTCGCAATCGGGTGCTGTAGTAAAACTTGGGGATGTAGCCAATTTGACAAGGGATTACAAAGACCCGGAAAGTATCATCACAGTAAATGGCAACAAGGCCATAGTGCTTTCTATTCAAATGCATGAGGGCAACAATATTGTCAAATTTGGTAAAGAGATAGACAAGAAAATTGACGAGGCCAGGAAGATAATCCCCTCGGATATTAAAATCACGACCATTGTCAACCAGCCCCATGTAGTAGATCACAATATATCACATTTTATAAGGGAGTTTTTCCTGGCTATTATTTCAGTGATCATTGTAGTGGTGTTATTGCTGCCTTTGCGTATTGCAACGGTTGCAGCAATGGCAATCCCGATGACAGTAGCAGTGACCTTTGCGGTAATGCACGCATTGGGTATTGAATTGCACCAGGTATCACTGGCTGCTCTGATCCTAGTACTGGGAATGGTAGTGGACGATGCCATCGTTATTGCAGACAATTATGTAGAGCTTTTGGATGAAGGTGTAGAACGATGGACTGCCGCCTGGCGCAGCGCCAACGACCTGGTGGTGCCTGTATTAGCTGCTACCATTACCATCATTGCATCATTTATGCCAATGGTTTTACTAAGGGGGACCACGGGCGAATTTATTTTCGCACTGCCAATAACCGTTGCCGTTGCTTTGGCTTCCTCATTTTTTGTTGCAATGGTCTTAACACCTTTGCTCTGTTTCACCTTTATAAAAAAGGGCCTACATCAAAAAGAAGAGTTAGCAGGAGAAGAAACTGATAAATCGCCTAAAAAGAAGCAAAAGAAATCGCTGCTCGACTTAATGCAGAATGGATATAATGCACTCCTGGATTGGTGTGTTAAGCATCCCAGAACAACCATTATCAGCAGTTTGGTACCGATAGCCCTCGCGGGTTTATTATTTTCAAGTGTTGTCAGGCAACAATTTTTTCCCGCGGCAGAAAGAAGCCAATTTGTAGTCGAGTTATGGATGCCGACGGGGACTAAGCTGGAAAAAACGAACGAGGCGATTTTACGGGTAGAAGCGTTGATAAAAAACGATAAGCGCGTTGTTTCTTACGCAACGTTTACCGGTACTGCTTCACCGAGGTTCTACTATAATTTTTCGCCGGAGTTCCCAACGAACAATTATGCTCAGATCCTCATCAACACAACGACTGAGGAAACAACCAATGACCTTTCAGAGGAGCTAAGCGAAAAAGTGGGAAAGCTTATACCTGAGGGCACTACTTATATAAAACTGATGCAGCAAGGTTCATCGCTGAAAGCGCCGGTAGAAGTTAGAATTATTGGTGAAGATATCGATCATCTGAAGGCTATTGCAGCACAGGTGACCGATATAGTTAAAAAAGCAAAAGGCAGCCGCTTTGTTAGAAGTGACTTTCATTCAGACTATTACGGCATCGGAATAAAATTAAAAGAAGAAGCCAGCCGCTTAGGATATACTACAACCAGTATTTCTCAATCGGTGTATACCGGCTTCAG
Organism: Mucilaginibacter sp.; assembly: GCA_019235595.1. Classification (GTDB taxonomy): domain Bacteria; phylum Bacteroidota; class Bacteroidia; order Sphingobacteriales; family Sphingobacteriaceae; genus Mucilaginibacter. The sequence continues at coordinate 7,628 of JAFAKI010000182.1, forward strand.
CGGTGCTGCTATTTCTACTATTTACGAGGGCAACGATCCTATCAACATCGCATTCCGCCTGGATAAAAACAGCAGGCAAACTACAGGTGATCTGCAGAATATTTATGTGAAATCACCTATAACCGGAGCCGATGTTCCATTGCGGCAGATTGCAGATTTAACACCGAGCTGGCAAACGGGCCGTATCATGCACCGCAACGGCGTAAGAACCCTTACCGTGCAGAGTGAAACCACGCAGGATGTGCTTCCATCAGAGTTGTTGGCGGAAATACAGCCAGCAATCAGCAAACTTCAGCTGCCAGCCGGATATCGTATCGAATATGGCGGCGAAGATTTTAACAAAAATGAGGCGATGGGTCAGCTGATTACAGCGCTCATGGTGAGCCTTGTGCTGATATTTTTCATCCTGTTGTTTCAATTCAGAAATATAAAGGAAGCAATAATAGTGATGTTGAGCATACCGCTAAGCTTGTTCGGTGCAATATTAGGGTTATACGTCACCGGAAACTATTTCAGCTTCACTGCTTTCGTCGGCCTGATTGCCCTATCAGGTATTGTAGTACGAAATGCAATCATACTGGTGGATCATACTAATCACCTCATAGAACATGGCATGGATATCAAGACAGCAGCAATTGAATCCGGGAAAAGGCGCTTAAGGCCCATCTTCCTAACGGCCATGGCAGCTGCAATAGGTGTAATGCCGATGATCATTTCCGGCTCGCCGATGTGGGCACCACTTGCAAGCGTGCTGGCATTTGGTGTGGTATGGAGCATGGTTATGGCATTAATCTCTGTTCCTGTGATGTACATAGGTTGGATAAAATCCAAAGCAGATATAATTGAAAGCAATAAAAGCAATTAATCAAATGAAAAGTACAATAAAAATTCTTCTACTGCTCACCGTTTGTCTTACCTGTTATTCAAATTTATCTCAGGCGCAAGACGTTCAGCAGTACTCGCTGGAGCAATTAACGGATTCGGCATTAAGGCACAATCATACCCTTGTAATTGAAGAATGGCGAATAAAAGAGAAGCAGGCAAAGATTAAAGAGGATGAAATTAAAAGGGGGCCTTCCGCGACTTTGACCGGTAATTACCTCCACAGCTTTAATTTAGGGGAGATAACTATTCCGGCAAATACTCTCGGCCCGTCGAATCCTGGCACTGACAGAAGTTTCACAGTCGGCAACCGCAATAACTCCACCATAGGAATGGTTGTTTATCAGCCCATTACACAGCAGCCCAAAATAAAAACCGGCCTGGAAGTGGATAAAACGGATGTTAAATTAACAGAAAAAGAGAAGTTTAAAGCATCGTTGCAAATTAAACAAGCAACAGAACAACTCTATTATTTAACACTAATCGCGCAAAAGAGATTGGAAGAGGCCGAAGCTCAATTAGAACTGGATAAATCAAAGCTGAATGATGTAGAAAATGCTTTGTTGGCTGGTAAAACGATCACAACAGATAAAGTAGGCTTGCAGGCTAACATTGCCGACCAGGAGCAAAATATCCTCAAATTAAATATACAGGTGCAGGATTATATAGGTGATCTGATAACGGTCACCGGGATTAATGCAACCTCATTGAAGTTGCAGGAGATCGAGCCAACAATTCAATCTTTAAATTCTTTGGATGACTACCAAAATGCTGCTAAAAGTTCAAATGCTGATCTGCAAATAGCTGAACTGAATAAATCAAAGGCGGTATTAGGCATAAAAGCTTCGCGGCAAAGTAACCTTCCCGAGTTTGGCTTCATCGGAGGATATGCGCACCAATACGGAAACGCAATTTCGCCTGCAAACAATCCATTTGTCGGAGTGAACCTGAAATGGAATTTGCAGGATTTTTTTTCAAACAAACAAATAACCAGGCAAAGACAATTTCAACTAAAGCAGGCTGAAGAAAATATCGTTAACACGAAGCAACAAGTAAGCAATGATGTTGAAAAAGCCTATCGAAAGATTAACGAGGCAAAAGCCCTAATCGCCGTCACGCAAAAGGCTTTCACTTACCGGAAGGAGGAACTGAAAATTCAGGAGGATAAGCAAGCTGCCGGTCTTAATATGAAAACAGATTTACTTCTCACGAAATCTCTTTTAGCAAAATCTGAGGCGGATATGTACTCATCTCAGTTGTCCTACCTGATGGCTATTTCAGATTTGAAAGTTTTAACCGGACAATACTAAAACCAACTTGATCAATAACAAAAAATTAAAATAACATGAAAAAGCAAACTTTTTTTATCGCACTCATTCTTTCACTTTTCAGCTTAAGCTCACGCGCCCAACAAACAGTCATCTCTGGTAAGTGGCAGACACCCAACAAGGACTTCATCGAGTTTTATAGCGAAGGCTCGGCAATGATTGGGAAACAAGTTGGCACTGAAGCGGAAAACGACAAAAAGTACAACAATAAAATCGTGGTTAAAGAACTAAAATCAGTGGAAACTAAGGTTTTTGAAGGTACAGTTGTCGACCCAAAGACCGATAAAACTTACCATGGACGTTTTACCATCAATGAATCCGGCGCTCAACTGGAACTGAAGATCAAATTGGGTTTTTTAAGCCATAATGAGGTCTGGAAGAGGGTGAATTAATTCCCGCCTTCGTCTATTTCGGTATCCCTAAACAGGTATAGAACAACCTACCATCGTTCGTTCGATTGACACAAATCAAACGAAATGGGACTGCTGTTTCCTTGTCTTAAATATTTAAATGGTTTACAATCAAATAGTTAAGTGTAAAAAGACACCAAAATAAGACAAAATCGAGAAATGTTAGTGAACGGCGAATTACATAGGTAGCTACTAAATCAAATTGAAATGGAAACAATTTTTGTATCGACCCACCTGATCATGCTAATCTGTATTGCCGGCATTGTGTATATGTCAGTTTCTTCAAAAAACAATGGCCTGCGGGAGGGAAAAAAATCAGATTATCATCTGCCAGCCATATCCAAAAGCTTACAAGCTATGGCTGCTGCATTTTGCAAAGTTGCCTTCACATCCCCAATAGTATTTGTGAAATAACCTCTATCAATTTTAAAAGATAAACAATTCAAAGCCATGAAAAATTGCAATAAAAAAATCATTGAGCCATTGTCATGTGCCTGGTTTATTTAATTGGCAAATATTGCCGGTCGGCCCATCACTATTTCATTGACCCTCCATCAAAAGTAAAGTATATAAAAACTAACAGAACGGATTAACAGCTAAAGGATGACTAATATGAGAGAGTTAGCTATAAAACAGACTATTACAGAGCGTGAATATAAGTCTCTGGATAAATATTTCAACGAGATCAATAAAATAGCTCTAATACCCCTCGAAGAGGAAGTTATGTTGGCGAGAAGGATAAAAGAAGGAGATCACCATGCATTAGAGCGTCTTACGAAAGGCAACCTCCGGTTTGTGGTGTCTGTAGCAAAACAATATCAAAATCAGGGGCTCACTTTGGGCGATCTGATCAATGAGGGCAATATGGGTTTGATAATCGCAGCCAAACGCTTTGACGAAACCAAGGGTTTCAAGTTCATTTCTTATGCGGTATGGTGGATACGCCAATCAATTATCGCAGCCTTAGCCGACCATGCCCGAGTTGTACGCCTGCCCTACAACCAGTTGGGATTGTTAACCAGACTTTATAAAGCTTTTTCAACATTAGAGCAGGACCATGGACGCAGACCATCAATAGAGGAACTAGCTGAACACCTTGAAATATCCACCGAAAAGGTTTCAGATTTAATAGATAAATCCTGCAAAAGTGTATCATTAGATCAACCGCTAACAGAGGAAGAAGGTTACTCGTTACTTGATGTTTTAGAACATGATGGCCCAAGTCCTTCCAGTGAGGTAATGAGCGAATCGATAGCCCAGGAAATTCAACGTTCTCTCAAAATGCTGAAGAAACGGGACCGGGAAATTATTTGTCTGTTTTTCGGCCTGGATGGATTGCCAAAACTATCATTAGAGGAAATTGGCGAAAGGTTTGAAATAACGAAAGAGCATGTCGGCAGGTTGAAAGAAAAGGCATTGGATCAGCTCCGAAATGGTTGGTACGCCACAGCGTTAAGATCCTGTTTAAGCGTGTAGATTACTGATAAAATGACGCCTATGCAGAACATATCTACGAAAATCTGCTGTAAATCATCCTGAAGTACCACAATGAGGTATTAGAGCGAGGGCGGTTGTACAATTTTGATAAAGAGTTATTCATTAATTTAAATATTGACCCAATATGTGGAAGCTATTATGTGTGTCCCTGCTTACATTGTTTACGCAGGTTGAGGGTTTTGGCCAGACGGCCTGGAAATTTATTACTGAAAAGGACGGGGTAAAGGTTTACACTTCCGAGGTTCCGGGCTCTAAAGTGAAAGCCGTAAAAGTTGAAGCACTGATCGACGCGACAGAATCGCAGTTGATCGCGGTCTTACTGGATATTAACACCAGTACCGAATGGGAATATCATGTTAAATCCGCTACGTTAGTTAAACAGGTTTCTCCGTCAGAGCTTTATTACTATTGCGAAGTCAATCTTCCCTGGCCCGTAGCAAACCGGGATTTTGTGGCGCATATTTCGGTGACCCAAGACCCAAATAGCAAGGTAGTCTATATGGACGGACCGACCGTGCCCGGTTTTGTACCTGAGAAAAAAGGGATGATCCGCATCAAAAATTCTACTGGTAAATGGGTAATCACACCACAGGAATCTGGTCAGCTAAAAGTGGAATATTCTTTACACGTTGATCCGGGGGGCAATATACCGTCCTGGCTCGTGAATATGTTCGCTGCCGAAGGGCCTGTGCAACAATTTAAAAAGCTAAGAATGCAAGTCCAAAAGCCTCAATATAAGAACATCAATTTCACATTTATCGACAACAAGTCCTATGCCTCGAATTAATACTACGCAAGGGAGGCAAAGTTGTCTTTAGATGGCGCGCTGACAAGGAAAATGTTTAGCGATGAAAGTTACAGCAATAGAAGAATAAAATAGTTCATGGTTTTTGAACCTGAATGACTACTGAGAATAAATCACTCACTAAATGGAGACTTCAGAACAAATAGTGCGAAAAGCATTTGAATTGTACAAGAATTACGGTGTACATAGCGTAACCATGAATGATATTGCCAATAGCTTAGGGATGAGTAAGAAAACTATTTACGTTCATTTTGGGAGTAAGGATGCCTTGGTTGAGACGGTAATAACCCAGCAGGTTGAAGAAAACAGGTCTTTGCTGGTTTCGCAAAAAGGCACTCTGAAAACCGCCATAGGTTCACTTATAGCCGATTTAAAAAACGTCGCTAATTTTTTCAGGAAATTAAATCCAGGTATATTATTTGGCCTCGAAAAATACCATCCTGATGCATTCAGTATCCTTACAGAATACATTAATGGGTTCGCCTATAAAGTCATAGAAAACGATATTCAACTCGGAATTAAACAAGGGCTTTTCAGGGAAAATGTTGATTTGTACATCATCATTCATTTTCTGCTAAAAAACCTGCAATCCATTTTTGTTCCGGATATTGATATAGGCGGTTCCCACATCAAAGCTACTGTTTTAAATGAGCGTGGGATACTTCAAATGGATTATAAAATAGTGCCGACGCCTTCGCCGGCAAACCCGGAAAATATAGTCAATGCGGTAAAAACATTGGCCAGGTCTTTTCAAGAGTTTGATATGATTTCAGTCGGATTTCCGGGGTACGTAAAAAGAGGAGTGATTCAAACAGCGCCCAATTTGGGTACTGATTTTTGGAAGAATTATGACCTTACAAAAAAAATAGAGGCTGAATTGGGTAAACCCGCCCGAATAGTGAATGACGCCGATATGCAGGGGCTCGGCGTCGTGAGCGGGAAAGGCCTGGAGATGGTGGTAACGCTGGGTACAGGTTTTGGTACCGCTTTGTTACTCGATGGGGTATTGCTCCCACATCTTGAACTTTCACGCCACCCCATTTCTAATGGCAGAGATTATGACGAATATATCGGAGCTAAAGCATTGGAAACGGAAGGTCTGCCAAGATGGAATAAACGCATAAAGAAGGTATTGAAGATTTTAAAGGAAGTAATCAATTATGATTATTTATACATCGGCGGCGGTAACTCTGATAAGCTGCACTTCAAGCTGGATAAAAATATCAAAATAGTATTTAACGAGGACGGCATTAAAGGCGGTTCACGGCTTTGGGTAAAAGATGATGTGCGGCACCAAATTACATCAGGTTCCTCTGTTTTCCCTGCGTCCTGTAATTAATAAGTTAAAGCCTGCGCCTTTTTGTAAACCTCAAACTGGGCAATAAATCATGATATTGAAGTACATCTTTTGATGATTTAAAAAAAGAAAATGAATAACCACCAAGATCAAATTAAGGGATCACCAATTGGTGATGTTGCAATCCCCGGCCCGCCATCAGGATCAGCTGCGGTTGAAAAAGAACGCCTCAAAGATCCAGGCTGGAAAAAATGGGGACCATACCTGTCAGAACGTCAATGGGGAACAGTACGGGAAGATTATAGCGCGGATGGCGAAGCGTGGACGTACACCACCCACGATTTGGCGCGAAGCATGGCATGGCGCTGGGGCGAAGAAGGCATTGGAGGCTTTTCTGATGAAAAACAACTTTTGTGTTTTTCGTTAGGCCTCTGGAATAAACGCGACCCTATTTTAAAGGAAAGACTGTTCGGGCTCACGGGCTATGAAGGTAACCACGGTGAAGATGTAAAAGAACTTTATTATTACCTGGATTCATCGCCGACCCATTCCTATATGAAAATGCTTTATAAATATCCCCATGCTGCCTATCCTTATGAGTGGATCGTATCGGAAAATAGAAGGAGGACCAAAGCTGAGCCCGAATTTGAATTGTTGGATACGGGAATTTTTGATGAAAATAAATATTTCGATGTTTTTATTGAATATGCCAAAGCCAGCAAGGAAGATATTCTCATAAAAGTTACAGTGCATAACCGCGGTAGGGAAGATGCTGCAATTAATATCCTTCCTACCTTCTGGTTTCGCAATACCTGGAGTTGGGGCCTCGATAACTACAAACCCGAAATGACAAACGGCCGCGGCGGGAAGATCATTATTCGCCACAGGCAACTGGGAGAATTTGTGCTTCATTCAGAGGACAGTAATAGTAATCCGCTTTTTTGCGAAAACGAGACCAATGTGCACAGATTGTATGGTTTAGATCAGCCTGGTTATTTTAAAGACGGAATAAACGAATATATAGTTGGAAAGAATGAAAACGCTGTGAATCCGGATCAAGGTACCAAAGTTGCTTTGAATTATGATAAGATTGTGCCAGCCGGTTCGTTCGTAACAGTTCGGCTTAGATTAGAGTCAACGAATAATTCAACACCCTTTCAGGATTTTGACGATATTTTTTCAATGCGGTCAAATGAAACCGATGAATTCTATAAAGAGTTGCAAAGCGAGCTGGATGACGTCGATGGAAGACTTGTACAACGTCAGGCATTTGCAGGTATGCTATGGAGTAAACAGTTTTATTATTATAATGTATATGAATGGTTGAATGGTCCCGCATTGCAACCTTCTCTGCCTATGAGACGCCATAAAGGTAGGAACCATCAGTGGAAACACCTGAAAAATAACCATATCATTTCAATGCCCGACAAATGGGAATTTCCTTGGTATGCGAGTTGGGATCTGGCTTTTCAATGCGTCAGTTTGGCGCTAATAGACTCTGGTTTTGCAAAACACCAATTGCAGCTTTTAACGCATGATTGGTATATGCACCCAACCGGTAAACTTCCTGCCTACGAATGGTCTTTTGACGATACAAATCCTCCCGTGCATGCCTGGGCTGCTTACCGCGTTTATGAAATCGACAAACAAAATAGTGGGGGTAAAGGCGATATCATTTTCTTAAAGAAGATATTTCATAAACTTCTGCTCAATTTCACCTGGTGGGTAAACAGGAAAGACACAAGGGGCAAAAATATTTTTGAGGGGGGCTTCCTTGGAATGGATAATATTGGGCTTTTTGACCGTAACAACCCGATCTTGCCCGCTGAGAGTCGCCTCGAACAGGCAGACGGCACCAGTTGGATGGCTATGTATTCACTAAACCTGATGCGTATTGCCCTTGAATTGTCCCTTATACAGCCTGAATATCAGGACATGGCTAATAAATTTTTTGAGCATTTTCTGAATATTGCGGCGGCAATGGCGAGTATCGGATCAGGCAAGGATGGCCTATGGGATGACGATGACGAGTTTTACTACGACACTGTCCGGATGCCGGGAGATACCAGTTTTAAACTAAAGATTCGCTCCATGGTAGGCCTTGTTCCTCTCTTTGCAGTAGAAGTCATTGATAATAACATTCTTGGTGCTCTGCCCGAATTTGCAGCACGACTCAACTGGCTGCTTGACAACAGGCCCGACCTTGCCACATTGGTCTCAAGGTGGTATGAAGAGGGTCAGGAGGGAAAGCACCTGCTGTCTCTGCTTCGAGGTCATCGTATCAAAAGAATTTTATATCGTATGCTTGACGAGACCGAGTTTCTCAGCCAATATGGCGTCCGTGCGCTTTCAAAATATTATGAAAATAACCCTTATGAATTGAGACTGGATGGTCAGGCCCTCTCGGTTAATTATGCACCCGGTGAATCTACGACTGCACTATTTGGTGGCAATTCGAATTGGCGTGGTCCGGTTTGGATGCCAATGAATTTTCTTATCATTGAGTCTCTTCAGCGTTTTCATCATTATTATGGAGATGATTTTAAAGTAGAATACCCCAGCAAATCCGGAAAGTATTTGACGTTGAATGAGATTAGCTGTGAATTATCAAAAAGATTGGCAGGCTTATTTTTACGTGACGTAAACGGCCACCGGGCTGTATTCGGGCCTAACGAAAAACTTCAGAACGACCCATATTTTAAAGATAACCTGATTTTTAGTGAATATTTTCACGGTGACAACGGAAAAGGACTTGGGGCATCGCACCAAACTGGCTGGACAGGGCTGATTGCCAATATCCTATTAACCGTAAAGCCCTCGGCCAGAGACTTAGCCTGTCCCTGCAGCCAGCATAGATCAGATTGCAATTAAAAAAAATTTTTTTACCAGGTATCCGATTGACTAGTTAATCGGAACGAGATTTTATTATGATGACAAATAAATTAATATCCTATAAACGGATCTTATGTCCCGTGGATTATGCAGATCATTCTCTTGCTGCGGTGCAGCACGCTATTTCGATCTCCGCAAGATTTGGCGGCAGTATCACTTTACTCAATATATTCAAATTAGGCGATGCGGCGGCACTGACAGAGGTCAGTAATGAGACAATCGAGTATGAACGAAAGCAGCTTGAAACATTTGCAGAGGAAGTTTCTGCTCCAGGCCTCACTATGGAGTTTCATGTAAGAATGGGGCATATTGGTCAGGAGATAATAGATACCGCGGAGGAGGTTAACGCCGACCTGATCGTTATGGGCTCCCATGGTTATAGCGGATTACAACGGATGATGCTAGGCAGCACAGCTGAGTACATATTAGAACACAGCAAGATACCGGCTTTAATAATTCGCGTTTAAACCGGCAAATTAGAAAATAAGATAAATTCAAGAACGTCTTATTTCACGGCATAGGATCCGATATATCCGGCTGCACCGGCTACTAATATTTTATTTTTCATTTCATTATTACATTTTTATATCAAATATTAAATCACCCCAGTAAGCGATAGCTTAAGGGTATAGGCTACACCAGTTTGCGTATTTCGCATATCAATGGGCTATTAGATTCGATTATTTGCCTTGCCTTTATAAATCTTACCGCCCTTATTGTTGAGGTAGTAAAAAGCGCAACGGTGTAATAGGCCCTAGTGGAATAAGGTCGAAAACCATCATCTTTGCAATGCCTAGCGGCAATGTTTCCAAAAGTTCATGTGCCTTTTCCCTGGTCGTCACATTCATGATGAAGACCACGCCGCTTATATCAGGTTTTATGTACCATTGTTCAATAGCTCCGGTCAGGTAAAGTTTTACGGTTTCCTTAACTTCATTTGGCATTACCTTCTTGCGTTCCTGTAAATTGAGGCCTGTTTCTGTCCAGTGGCCAATGGCCAGAATTTTGGTTGCGGGAGTGCTTACGTCTACTGCGCCACCCTGTGGTTTTAATGTTTCCATGATCTGTTCAATTTTATTTTAGTGACTAATAGTTGCCGTAGGGCGGGCAATTTCAATTTGGTGTTATTTCTCTTGTGGTATCTTTTCCCTCCAGACTACTCAATGCCGGAATACCTCATATTTTATAGTCTCTTTTACTGATACCCAACCGTTCTATTTTTGATCGCAATGTGCTGGTTGGTACTCCCAGGTATTCAGCTGCACCTTTATAGCCTCCAATCTTGCCTTTGCAGTGTTTGAGCATAGTTAAAATGTGCTCCCGTTCCATTTCTTCGAGTGTTTTTAATATAAATATATTTTCAAATGGGTTAATCGAATTTTTCTTTTGCGGTGGCAGATAAAAATGCCTGATACTTTCGTCATTTGATAACAATATGCTTCTTTCGATCACGTGTTCCAGTTGCCTGATGTTCCCTGGCCAATTATAATCCATGATTTCCTGTACGGCACGTTCACTAACCTTCGTAATTTTCACTCTCATTTTTTTTGTCAGGTGTTCAATAAAATGAGTCATCAGTAATGGTATGTCCTCGCGCCTGTCTCTGAGCGGTGGCATGTTGATAGGAAAGATGTTTAACCGGTAATAGAGGTCGGCCCTGAACCGACCTTCTTCTACTTCTTTTTCCAGGTCACGATTAGTAGCAGCAATTACCCGAACATTAACATTAATAGTCCCCCGGTAGCCAATACGTTCAATTTCCCTTTCCTGTAAAGCGCGCAGCAACTTCACTTGCAGTTCTAATGGCAACTCACCGATCTCATCCAGAAATATGGTGCTGTTATGGGCAAGTTCAAATTTGCCTATCCTGCGTTTCGTGGCGCCTGTAAAGCTGCCCCGTTCATGGCCAAATAATTCTGATTCAATCAAGCTGACAGGCAGGGCCGCACAATTTATCTTGATCATTGTGTTGGCCCTGCGCAACGAATTACTATGTATAGCCCTGGCCACAAGTTCCTTCCCTGTTCCGGTTTCACCCAATATTAAAACAGTGCTCTCAGTAGGTGCCACTTTGGTAATAAGTGCCAGCATGTTTTTTAGCTCCGTACTTTCGCCGATAATTTCAGGGTAGTGCCGAGCGGTTTCAGCCCTTTCTTTCAGGGAAATATCTTCTTTTGCAAGATACATAGTCGTAAATACTGGTAATCATTTCATCATTCAATGGGCATTAACCCCAGCTATTTTTAACAACAAAGCAGTTACCGTATCAGGCATCGATAAAAACGGACTGTGGCTGCTGTTTATCGGAAACACCTGGGTAATTCCGGCATCTGCGATCATTTGCTCCTGGAGTTTTGGGCCAATCACATGGTCCTGTAGCGTGTGTATGGAATATTTGTTTATCCGCCCGAAGTTCGTAGGAGTAAGGGGCACA
>JAFAKI010000013.1 GCA_019235595.1 Mucilaginibacter sp.
CGACTTCCGACTTCCGACTTCCGACTTCCGACTTCCGACTTCCGACTTCCGACTTCCGACTTCCGACTTCCGACTTACCGGCGTTTCTTGTCAGTAATGATCAGCACAATGCCGCCAACCAATAATATAGAGCCAAGATATGGTGGCCAGACAAGTTGTTCTTTCTTATCTACCGATACCTGTAGGGGACCAACATCTACAACTTTTTCCTTTTTTGTAAAAGAAACACCCGACCAGATGAGCGTTATAGCACCGACAATGATCAAAATTATTCCAAGATTCCTGTTCATAACAAATCAGTTTAAGTGTACTGAACAAATAACTAATAAGCAATTATTTATTAACATTTTCCAACTACAAAAAAGTACTTTTACCTATAAAAAAGCCTCAAATCTTCGGAATTCACGCTGTTTTATCGGGTTTAAACCTACATAAAAATACCGTGAAAACACGGGTTTCATCGTGTTATTTTATCGCTTAAGTTTGTGTTTATACAACCATGTATCATATTGTAACCATGACTTTTGCTACCCGTTCTAACAAAGAATTAAAAAAGGCATCCGAGTATTTTCAGAAAATGCATAGCGAGCTCGGAATAGAAAAATATAAACTTGCCAAATACCAGGAGCTGTTTAATCTGGCAAGCTTTCAGGCAATGCACGATGCCGATTTGGCTTATTACTGTATCTACCGTAAGTGTTCGGAGCACGCAAGCTCTAAGCAAGACCTGTTGAATTGTCTGGAACAGGAAGAAATATTTTTGCCGAGACACCCGGATGCGTTTAACCATGAGATTTTTCGCAAGCATGCACTGAATGCTATATGTGAAATAAGGGAGCATCTGGAAAACGGGCAGTTGGATTATTTGTATTACTGATAGGCTCGGCCTATCATCCCCTGATTAATTAACGGCTGTGAAGAAAAGAATTTTAGTTTAACTAAAACAAATTGATAGTTAATTAATTTAAATATAAAGCACACACATCTACCTATGCGAAAACTTGTATTTATTGACGACGATCCGATTGATCATTTCCTCATGAAGCACATTTTGCGGGGAAAGGATTATTTCGACATCACCACCTATACCATTTATGGTTCGCTGGTGCTTGATTATATAGAAGAACACAAATTCGAACCTGAAAAATTACCCGACCTGATATTTGTCGACCTCAATATGCCCCAGTTCAGCGGCTGGGATTTTTTGAAACGAATGGAGCAAATGCAGCATGAGATTTCAAAGGATATTCCTGTTTTTGTCATATCCTCATCCCTGCGTCCTGCCGACAAGGCTACATCGTCAAAATATCCATTTGTACACGATTTTATAAGCAAGCCGGTAAATGGCGAGGAAATTGACCGGATAATACGTGCTCAAAAAGTTACCGGTTCGTGATCAGACTTGTCGTGCTCTTTTAATTCATCAACACGCTTGTTGGTTTTTATAAGCACTTCGTCAAGTTCGCCTGTGCATTGCTCCAGCATCGTAATATATTGCCTGCGCTCCAGTTCAGTTTGGCTATCTTTCATTAATTGAATAAGGCTGATGACGGAGCACAGCGATTTACGTACTTCGTGCGAGTTTAGCCAGGCAATCTCGTGCAAGGCGGCATTTTGGGCTTTTATACGAGCCTCGTTAGCCACGGTATCCGTAATATTGGTTGCTATTACTAACCGGCACTCATTACCTTTAAAATAAAGATCGCTGGTAACTATAGATGCATAAATAACTTCGCCGTGTTTGGTTTGATGTTTCCATACCCCCTGATCGTTCAGATCCGGTGAGAACTTATTTGCTGACTGCAAAAATTTTTCTACTTCTTTTTCAGGGCGGATGTTCATCACCGTCATGGATAAAAATTCGCGTTCGCTGTAGCCATACAACCTGGTGGCGGCCTTGTTCACTTTCACAAAGCGGAAATTATCCGTCCTGAATATCCAAAGCGGAGTTGGGTTTCGCTCAAACAGGTCGCGGTATTGCTCCTCGGAAAGCAATATTTGTTTTTGTTGTTTTTTGATCTGGAAATATAAAACTACCGCAGCTAAAGCCACAAAGCCCAAATGATTAAGGCTCCTTACGATCTCCCGACCAGTAGCATTAAGGTATTTGTCGAAATTTGCCAGCAAAGGATGACTGTACAATGCCCACAGTATACCCACAATTAAAAAGCCAACGGGGATCTTGAACAGTCTAAAATTCATATTTGGGGCGATGAGGGGCTAAAACCAACAATAACTTTACCCTGCCTTTTACGCTTAAACTAGGCAAATAGTTATACCGGGGTTGTTTTTAATTGTATTATTCCTTTGATGCCCATATTTATTTCTGCCGGTATATTCGAATATTATTTCTTCTTGGTAATCTCAAACTAATAATAAAAAAACCTCTCTACTATTAGTGGTAGAAAGGTTGGGTAATCCATTGGTTATCGCAATATAACCGGCTGAGTCGGATAAACGATTTCAGAAGTAAGTGAGTTCTGCCCTTACTTCACGCACTCCTGCAAAGCCCCATCAGTATTTACACTTATTTGTTCAGCCTCAATAGCCGTTTCGTTTTTTGTTTTACGATATTTAGAAAGATTGATGAGCAGCACGCTACCCAAAATGATAACCAAACCACTTATTTGCAACAGTGAAACATGCTCATGCGCGAAAAACATTCCGAGTATCACGGCTATCACAGGGTTTACATAAGCGTAGGTGCTTACCTGTGTAGCTGGCCGCACCTGCAACAGCCATACATAGGCGCTATAGGCGGCAATCGACCCAAAAACAACCAGGTAGCTTAATGCGCCCCACGCTTTTATTGGTACTTGCGACAAGTTTAAATGATCAAACTCGTGATTAAGAAAACTTCCGGGCAGGAACAGTAATCCGGCGATGATCATTTGCCAGGCCACATTTACCGCCCCTGAACCTTCCGTAGGATGATGCTTGGCAAATAATGACCCCGATGACCATGATATAGAACCCAGAATCAGCAGTAACATGCCTGGTAATTTGGAGGCGACTGATCCATCGGCAAAAATGCCCCCCAGTTGCTCGCCAAACAGGAGGATCACCCCGGCAAAACCGATGATAAGGCCCGCCACGGTCGACCTGCTTTTGAAGTTTACGCTCCAGTTCTGTCTATCCAGCAACACAAACCATATAGGCGCTGCCGATACCAGTATGGCCACCATTGCGCTGGGCAGCTTCTGCTCAACCCATATTACGGCGCCATTACCACCACATAGTAGTAATATACCGGTTATTGCCGTCGGTACAATGCTGCTCCGGTTAAACAGCTTTTCACCCTTTATAGCGCACCAGATCAGCACCAATGTTCCGGCTGTAACGAAGCGCATAGCACCCATCAGCAGCGGTGGTATACCGTGTATGGCCATCTGGATAAAAAAGTAAGTCGAGCCCCATACAATATAAACTGTTGCAAAGGCTATGATGACTAATATGGGAGAGGCGGATTTGGTTGTTGTTGGTGTCATAGGTTATTAGTTTTCAGGTATTACTAATTGTTGTTGCTCTTTCACCGTTTCAAGTACGATAGTAGTGCGGGTGCTGAGCAAATTTGGTATCTGGCTAAAATTGTTGCGCATCAGGCTTACCAGGGTCGATGAATCATAGGTGCGCACTTTTACCAGGTAACAATCGTCCCCGGCTATGTGGTGCACTTCCTGCACCTCGGGAATTTTTGCCAGTGCCTGGGCGGTATCATTACATCCCGGACCATCGCTTGCCTTCATGAAAATATAGGCCAGCATTTTTTGCTGCAATGCCGCCGGGTTGATGCGGGTGGTATACTGCTGTATCACCCCCTTCTGCTCCAGTTTTTTTACACGCTCCAATACACCCGACGGCGCCATGCCCAGCTCGCGCGCCATATCGGCATTACTGATGCGGGCATTGTCCTGCATCAGCCGCAAAATATTCAGGTCAATCTTATCAAGTATTAATTCCGCTTCCGTTATCATACAGTAAATGTACCAACAAACAGAATATAATTCAAAACAATAAAATAAAAAATGAATTTAATTCGACAAAAGCAAACAATAAGTGTTTAAACGTATAAATATGGGTAAAAAAAGAAGGGCTAGAGTATATCCAATTTCGGAATGCGGAATGCCGATTGCGGAATGATTTTTTATTTCGGATTTCGAAATTTCGATTTCGGATTTATTGTTTGTATCTTGAATAGTTACGCTTTTCAACGACTTCCGACTTCCGACTTCCGACTTCCGACTTCCGACTTCCGACTTCCGACTTCACCCCGCAGCCTTCTGCTTTTCGGAATCTTTATTCCCCTGCAGTTCCTTTAATTGCAGCTCGAAAACGCGCATACGGGCATGAAGTATATCTACCTCGGTACGCAGCATTTGAATCTCGGTGATGAGTTTAGCTGAA
Organism: Mucilaginibacter sp.; assembly: GCA_019235595.1. Taxonomy (GTDB): domain Bacteria; phylum Bacteroidota; class Bacteroidia; order Sphingobacteriales; family Sphingobacteriaceae; genus Mucilaginibacter. The sequence continues at coordinate 4,405 of JAFAKI010000013.1, forward strand.
TCCGGTTTATCGATCTTTTTATCGCCGGTACCGAGAATAAGCCATTCGGGAGAGTATTTAAGTTGAAAGCAGAGTTTTTTGATAAGGTAATAGCTTACTTCCTGCTTCCGGTTGATCACTTTGCTGATAAAACCCTGGTCGACGCCTATCGCATTGGCCAGTGCCAGTTGGCCGCCATGATCGTTTACAATCACCTTTAAGCGTTTTACTATTGCGTCGTCAGTCATGGGGCTGTTTTTCTGCAATAATAAATAATTGGGCAGAAAATGAAAAAGGTTGAAAAAGTAAAAACTTAATCAACCTTTACAATCAATCAATCAACTGATATTATGATAATAGAATTATTAAATTAGGCATGCACCTGAACCTGAGCGCCTGATACTGAAGCCCTGAACTTATTTACGCTGATAAGCAGCGACCCAAGTTTGGCGTAATATGCAGTAAGCGGCATTTCGCGGTTTTTATAACCTGCAACCAGCTTATCCAGCTGTTTTATCAGGTTTTCCTTTGCGTGTTCAGTTTCCGCGTCCCCGTAATCCGGGATATTCAACGCCGACCTGATCGCAGCAATTTTTAAATCGGCCGAGCGCAGCATAAATAATGGCGGCACATTTTTATTGGCCCTTAATATCTCGTTAACCTTCTTTCTGTTTTGGATATCATAAATGATAATCAGCAAAACGATAAAAGATCCAGCTCCTAAAAACAAGTAAAAGTAGTTCATAACAGCGAAATTAATTAAGTGAAATAATTGCCCAAGCACCGTGTTGCAGAAACACAATAAATAGTTCTACGCAATTATGATTTAACTAGTTACGCTGTTTTTTAAGAATTTTATTAACATTTAGGGAAAATTTGTCGGGAAAGATACATACCATCCGCCACTGGTTACTGTTTGACCGCCCGAAGCGCTGATATCACCGATTATCGGCAAGCCGTCAACATAGGCGTTTATGGCCGTATGAAGAACATTGCCCGTTACAGCCACCTTTAACTGGTCGCCTGCCTTTGCCGGAACAGCAAAAATATAAGGATGATTGATGTTAGACGCGCTATCCACCAATTGAGTGAGTCCGCTTTGGATCAGGTACACCTTTACGCTATATACCGAATCGTGTGTTACTGCAACGCGCACCAGTTGTCCGTTGATATCCGACGAGTTGAGCCGCTGCATGGCGGTACTGGTTACCGCAACTGTTGGCATCAATACCCCGTTGTGATAATAAATGTAAGGTTCTGACGACGCTATGGTAAGCGAAGTAGCGGTAAGCTGCGTAATTTTAAAATCCTTGCTGGTATTATCCGGATAAACCACATGGATATTCAATTTGCCATCCGAGGTGCTGGATAATGCATAAGTCCCTTTTTGAATAGTAGTAGGATCAGGCCTGATGGTTACGGTACTTAAGCCGTCGAATGCAAAAGCGGCAGCGGGCAGGTTTTGACCGGGCAACAAAGGTTTACCCGTACTGTCTACCACCGTAAGCGTTTTTACAGGGAACACCCAACTGCCTTTTAACTGGGTATTTACTGCCGCAATATCAGCCTGGCTTAGTTTGATGGAGGAGTTCGTTGAGTCCTTTTTGCATCCACTAAATATTGCCCCTGCGACCAACAAAACAAATAATAGCTTTTTCAAAACGATGCGAATATTAATATCCGTTATATAATTTGTAAAAGGCAAACCGCGTTACTACCCGGCTTGCCTTTGTACGTATAATTAGGTGTATTGTTTCAGCGTATCTGCTTAAAGCTCACGCACTTTTACATTTCTGAACTGAATATGGTGCCCATGATCCTGCAAAGAAATGTGCCCTTTGTGGTACTCTGCAAAGCCTTTCCAGTTCTTGAATTTACTTTTTGCAACCAGCTCTTTCCAGTTATCATCCCATAAATGGGTTTGTACCGTTTGCACCCCGTTCAGCCAAAAAGTAAGTTCGCCATTTTTTAGTTTTATAACGGTATGATTCCATTCGCCGGCAGGTTTTTCAACCTCCTTTGCGGGTGCTATTATGTCATACAAAGATGCTGCCAAATGGTTTGCTTTCTTGTTATCCTCGGCTTTTTTATCATCAAGCAGCTGATATTCAGGACCGGTTAAATAGGTAGCATCAAAGGCTTTGTCTTCGTGCACAATAAACATAATGCCGCTGTTACCTTCCTCAGCAATGTTCCAGTCGATGGACAGCTCAAAGTTTTCATATTCCTTATTGGTCACCAGGTCGCCCCTGCCCTCTTTTACAGCCGGGTCGAGCTGCAGAGTGCCGTCTTTGGCTGTCCACGCAGGGCTTGCTTCCGGTTTCAGGTAGCTGTGCCAGCCTTGGGTTGTTTTACCATCAAACAGTAATTGCCAGCCTTCTTTTTTCTCTTTAGCGGTCAGCGTATTATTGGTTTGGGCCATCAGGCTGCTACCCGCTAACAAAAGGGCCGGTAGAATAAGTATCGATTTCATTTAGTTGATTTTTTAAGTTTTGTTTAACAACGTAAATGTAAATAAATAAGGATTGTTTGAAAGCCCTGTGGGGAAAAAGTGCAAATGTGGTAGGTTATTGTTACCTGAACTGGGGCAATAGTCATTGGTCATTAGTCATTAGTCATTAGCGTAAAATAATTCACTAATTCACTAATTCAACCCGGCAGTGTAAACCAAAAGGTGCTACCCTCGCCCAATTTGCTATCGACGCCAATATGGCCGCCGTGTTTTTTAATGATCTCGGAGCTGATGTATAGCCCCAGCCCAAGACCGGAATTGTTATAGCTGTTTGTCTCGGCACGATAATAACGGTCGAAAATATAAGGCAGCTTTTCGGGCGCTATACCCGGACCACTATCCTTCACCGAAATTTTTGTCCCGTTATCAATCCGTTCAACTATAAGATATATATCTTTTGACCTCGGCGCATATTTGATAGCATTGTTTACAAAGTTCACCACCACCTGGTCAATTCGCCCCCTGTCGGCGCAAACATGCAAGTCGCAATCGCCTTGTATAATTAGACGATGTTTATCGGTAGCATGTATTTGGGCACAACATTCGGTCAGTAAGTCGGCCATCACAAAGTCCGTTTTGTCCAGGTAAAGGTGCCCCTGTCCGACATGACTTGCGTTCAGCAGTTCATCAACCAGTTCAGTTAGTTTTTCTACGTTCCGTTTAGAGCGTTCTACCAATTTGGGGAGCGTATCGGGCGATGGGTCGTTTTTCATCCTGTCCAGCAACTGGATAGACGCTTTTAAACTGGTAATAGGCGTTTTCAGCTCGTGACTGGCAATCCCGATAAAATCATCCTTCTGCTGTTCCAGAATTATTCTTTCGGTCACATTGTAAAAGTTGGCCACTATAGCACATACCGATTCATCCTCGAGCAGGTTGGTGATCGAATTTTCCAGCCATATCCAACGGCCATCCTTATGCCTGACGCGATGTATAAATGAAATATTTTTACCAGGATGGCCCATCAGATCTTTCATTCTTGCCTTGATCGCCGGCAATTCATCCGGATCGGCCAATATCCAGGGTTTCATTGCTATAAATTCTTTGGCAGTATAACCGATGATCCGCTCTATGGATGGGCTAACGTACACCCTTTTGCCCTCGCGGTTGGTTAAAACTATACCCTCCGACCCTTTTTCTATCATCGCCCTAAACAAGGCCTGAACCTGGTTTACCCTACGGTAAGCTGCCATAACCGCCGAACTTAAAAGGATAATAAAAACACACTCGCCTATAAAAATAGCGGTTCTGTAAAATGCCAGACTGGATAAGGTAAATTCATTTTTGGGTTCGATAAAATAATAATTGGCGGCTAAGGACGAAAGAATAATGGCCAATATTGCCGGACTAATCCCCGCAACGATGGTACACAGGCAAACAACTCCAAAATACAGCAGATACGGACTGCTTGTAGTGATAAAACTCAAGAACTCTATTTTTATAAACGTAGTAACTACTACCAACGCAATAGGTAAACTATACCTGATATAAGCTGGCCTGCTCTTGTTTTGCTCCGACCATATCAGAAACCTATGTATAGTGCTTGTTTCGTTAAGTAATGGCCTGTCCGTTCTCATTTTTAGGGGTATTGGCAGATAAGGCGAGAACAAATATAAGCATTTGGTCATTAGTCATTAGTCATTAGTCATTAGTGATTAGAGTAAAATAATTCACTAATTCACTAATTCACTAATTCACTAATTCACTAACTAAATCACTTCGTCACCAAAAACTTCCCAGGTAAGGGGTTCATATAGTTCGCTCAGTTTTTTGAGCACATGCGGAGGTAGTGTTTTTTGCCTTGTTCTATGCTTTTTACCATAGCCATTCGGAAAGCTGGATTTGTAGATATACTTCCGGTTTGAAAAGTCGAAATCTGAAGAGCGTTCATATCCGCCATCTGAGTGGCTGATACGGCTGGCGCTGATCAGATAAAAATCATTCAATTGATAGCCGATTACATACACCAATTTATCTTCTCCGTCATGCAGCAGATCGAAATGAATAGACAGTAAGCCTTTCGAAATCGTTATATCCTTATATGGGTCAGCATCGTACATTTCCCGGTTACGTAATATGAAAGTGTTATTCTGTAGTTTCAATTCGTAATGGTTGCCGGCGTTAAACGCGATCATTAATATTCTCGGGTTCGTCTCCTCCCCGTGTTCTACGGTTTTTTGGCGGCATTCTAATATCATCGCTAAATCCGCTGATTTATCATGGTTGAGATCACCGGTTACGGTGTCGGTTATTTTCCAACCGTGGGGTACGAAATCCTGGATGCGTTTGCCATACTTTGGAAGGGTGGGAAATACAAAGGATTTAATTTTGGTATGATGTTTTTTGTGATGAATTTGGCAAAAGGAAGCCTGTGTATTCATTACCTGAATAACAAATAGCCAAATCACGATAAGGGGGGCGCGTTTCATAGCTAAGGTTATGGGCTGATTATCAATACAAATCTATCAAACCTTATCTATTATACGGTACTCGCCCGCGCAGGGTTTGGTTTGAATTGCTTTAACTTCGGAACTTCCGACAGCAATATCATTACGTTAAGCCAGTCGCAGAGTTGACTCACCCCTGCCCCTCTCATATCTTTGTAATAAATAACTAATCAGGAAAAAGGAGACACATTGAGGTCCCTCGTGACACGTACGAATAACGATGTTGAGGATAGAGGATAATCCTCCTTTTTTAACTTCTTAAAGTCTGAACAGTACCGATTGACAGATTATGTATCTGATCAGCTATTAATATGAGAAAAGACTATGAAGGGTTTACTGATGAGTGAAGTAATTAACAGCTATGAAGAACTTAAAGTATGCCGTTGGGATCGATGTATCCATGAAAGATTTTGCCTGTTGCCTGTCTGTTATTAATGACCAGCAGGAAGTTAAAATCAAAGCCACACACAAATTCATCAATACTGCGACCGGCTTCGGGTTGTTTCTAGAATGGGTTAAACGACATTCGAAAGAACCATTACCTGTTGTTTATGTAATGGAAGCAACCGGAGTATACCATGAGCCGCTTGCCTGGTTTCTGCATAGTAGAGATCAACCGTTAAGCATTCTTTTACCCAATAAGGCAAAAAGCTTTTTAAAAGCAAATGGCGCTAAATCAAAGAATGACAGCATCGATGCCCGGGGGCTTGCCCAGATAGGCGCAGAAAAGAAACTCGCTTTATGGGTACCGCCCAGTAAGCAGCTATATGCATTAAGGGCTTATACACGCCAGTATCAAAGTATTACTGAAATGCACACCTCAATGTGCAATCAATTACACAGCATTCAGCACGGACAGTTTCAGGACAAGGAGATCGTTAAACAACTGAAACAAACTATCAGACTGTTTGAAAAGCAATTGAAAGAGATGGAGCAGATCGTGGCTAAGGTAATCAAAACAGATGCGGTTCTAAATCAACATTATCAAAATATATCTGCCATTAAAGGAATAGGGCTTCTGTCATTTGCAGTTATTGCAGCTGAAACCAATGGCTTTATCTTGTTTGAAAATGCCGCCAGTTTGGTTAGCTATGCAGGCTATGATGTAGTGGAAAACCAGTCTGGAAAGCATAATGGAAGAACCAAGATATCTAAAAAAGGTAATTCCAGGATTAGGCGTATCCTGCACATGTCTGCCTTATGTGCTGTAAGAGATGATCAACCACAATTCAAGAACTTGTATCAGCGTGTCTATGAACGGACAAAAATCAAAATGAAAGGATATGTAGCCGTACAGAGGAAATTGCTGATAATGATGTATTACTTATGGAAGAACAACACGACTTACGATCCCGCATTTAGCATTTTAAAAAATAATAGCCCTGAAACTTCAGGGCTACACGTGATGAACCCCTAAAAAGAAGCCCTCATAAGGCGACAAAATTATCAAATATTATTTGCTTTTAAAGACAGTACCTCTACC
>JAFAKI010000183.1 GCA_019235595.1 Mucilaginibacter sp.
AGGTAATCGCGCTCAACCGTGGTATCGCGTGGCGGCATATCGCTGCCGTTTAGCCAAACCATCAGGCTCGCTTTGTTGCGAAGCCAGTACATAACGCTACTATCTGATGCCATGGCCACCTGTCTTTTGGCCGCATCCCAGTTTTCGGGATATTGCCATGCGCCGCAGCACATCCAGCCGGTCATTACCAGCAAACCATATTTGTCGCATACGGCATAAAAGTCTTCATCCTCCATTTTCCCTTCCGAACGAACAATGTTCATGTTCATATCGCGGTACAGACGGATTTCCTGCTCCTGCCGTTCTTTTGAACGGCGCTGAAATATATCCGGCGACCAGGCTGCGCCTCTTAACATTATGCGTTTACCATTTACAATAAACACCCGGGAATGATCATCAATGAGTTGAGAAGTGATCTGACGGATACCGAAATTCTCGGCAATGGTGTTGCTTACTACGCTGCCATGTTCCACCAATAGTGTAATACGGTTCAGTTCGGGTTTGCCATATTGCCATGGCCACCAGATACGTGGATTTTTGATATTTAGCTGTTTGTACTCATCAGGGGTAAAGGTGATATTTTTGATCTCATTCGGTCCCAGATGCACTTTCTTCTCGAAGGTAATATCGTTATTGACCTTGCCTTTTACGGTTACTTCCTGCTCATTTTTGGAATAGTTGGTCACCAATGCATCTACTGTTAAATGAGCCATCGCAAGCGACGGTAAATCAAAATTGGTGGTTACCAGCGGATATTGTATGCCCACCTTATCGTATGTTTTTATTTCGACATCGTTTACAATACCGGCGTTATAATCGGGTGGATAGTGTATCCAGTCTGCATAATCAATGGCAAGATCACCTTTTTCTTTATTTGGATTGAATGGTCTGGTGATCTCCAGTGCCAATACATTATTCCCGCTTTTGATCTGCTTGGTGATGTCCAGTTCGATAATACGGAACGGCCCCTTTATTTTGGTGGAATCAGCGATGAGCGTACCGTTTAGCCACACGTTTGCCTTGTAGTTGATGCCATGCAGTTTAAGCACTACATTTTTGCCTTTTTCAGATGCTGGTAGTACAAACTCTTTCCTGAACCACCAGGCTTTATCCAGCGACGGATCGTTCAACTTCTCAAAATTCAGCCCGAAGAAAGGATCGAAATCATACACATGATTGGCAAGCAGCCCGGCAATCACGGTTGACGGCACACTGATCTTATACCAGCCTTTTGGCTCAAATTGTGCTTGAGATACAGTTGCGCCGGCCGTGGCATCTTTCATTACCGACTGCATTTGCCAGCCGCTTTTTAATATCATCCGGAAGTTTTCATCGTCTTGTGCGACAGCGCAATTGACCAGCAATGCCAATACGAAGAGGAGGATAATCTTTTTCATGACAGATTATTTGATGAATGAACCTTAGTCGTAATAAAATGTGCCCTGTCCTGACTCACCCGATCATTGCTTCGCTCGACCACCCTCTCTACCGCAGGCGGTAAAGAGGGGATTGAATTGTTTTTCTTCTTCTTCACCCTCTTTATGGCTTGCCATAGAGAGGGTCGACCAGCGTAGCGTTGTCGGGGCGAGTCAACTATGCGGCTTTGTTAAAACTTACTGCGCATCATAATACAAAGCCGCAGCGCCCAAAATACCGCTGTTTTGCAAGGCCGATACCCCGATCTTTATCCGCTCGGCCGATTTGGTATAAGCAAAGGTTTTGATCTGCTGCCACATAGTTTCCTGGAAGAAATCGTATGCATGACGCACCGATCCACCTAAAATAATCAGCTGCGGATCATAGGCATACATCACCATTTTTATAGCATGGCCGATGTGGGTTCCTAGTTCCCGGTAAAGCTCTAATGCGCGGGCGTCACCTTTTTGCGCGTCTTCAAAGACCTTTGTGCCATCCAGTTGGTACACGTTCTGAAAGAATGAGCCGCTGCAATAAAACTCCAGTATGTTATCCAAATAGCTGAACAGGCCAAACTCACCTGCACCGCAATTATAGCCTGCATACAGTTTACCGTTGATAATGACGCCCGCACCTAAACCGGTACCTAGTGTTAATCCGATCACCGAATCAAAACCTTTTCCCTTACCGAAATGATATTCGCCTACCGCAAAGCAATTGGCATCGTTATTTACAAAAACGGGGATGTGGTATTTTTCCTCCATCAGTCTTTTCAACGGTACCTGCACCCAGGAAGGAATATACTGCACATCATAAACAATACCGTTGATCACATCAACCACGCTGGGCACACCGATGCCTATGGCAACAATGCTGTCGTCTATTAGAGCGTCCACCACCTGGTAAATATCAGCCAGCACTTCTTCTACTGTGCCGTCACTATGGATACGCGCAGACACAATATTTAATAATGTATCCCCAATAACTACAGCGCCGCGAATGTTAGTCGCTCCCAGGTCGATGCCTATAACTCTTGTCTCCATTTATATTTTAATCTTTTTTATCGAAAACAGTTTGATTCGTAATGAGTGGTTTTGCCCAGAAACCGATGCATAAAATATATCCGAGTGTGATGTATAAGAAGGACATGCCTATTCGCAGCTCGGTCAAGCTGCTTATGCCCCCTATAATCAGCGGAATTACGGCCCCGCCAATAATGCCGGTCACCAATATCCCTGCAAAGGAACCGTGATCTTCACTGACCGAATTAAGCGCGAGTGAAAAAATGATAGGATACATAACGGAAGCGAAGAAGCCTACTGCCGGAAAGGCTATCAAAGATATTTTAGATGGACCGAAAAGGCCGGCTGTCAGGCAGATCAATGCTGCTATAGTGAATCCGATAAGTACCTTGCGGCTATCCACTATTTTTAACAAGAACAGACCCACAATGCCACCTACAAGCATCAAGCCCCAAAAGTGGGATAGCGCCTCCGCTCCCGTCGTCTTCGGATCATAAGCGTGATAAGTCTTTAAGAATTCCGAAATATTATTGTTAAGCCCTTGCTCTGTACCAACGTAGCAGATCATTGCAATAAAGAAAGCCACCACAACCGGGCTTTTAAAAAGTGCAAAGTGCGTTGCCCAGGTTCCGGCTTTTTCATCTTCTTTTAATTCGACCCTTGGAAATTTCGTCAACCTTATAATGATGATCATTAATAAGCTTATAACAGCAAACTGCCAGTATAATGACACCCATGGAAGGTCTGCAGGCACTATAGAATGAAATAATGTCAAAAATTTATTGTGGACATCATTAAAGTGAACAACGAAATATGAATAGACCAAAGGGCTTAAAAACGAAGCTCCTCCAAATATCAACTGTGCCAATACAGAATTAAAGGCATAGTGTTCCTCACCGCCCGCAGTACGCAATAACGGATTAATTACAACTTGTAACATCGCCATTCCGCTACCTACCAGGAACAATGAGATCGCCGTAGTTAATGGCGTTGGGTCTAACGCTAATAATAAAGAACCGGTAAACGCAACAATAAAACCAAATACCATGATCTTTTTCTCTTTATATTTTTCAAGGATCATGCTGGTCGGAATAGATACCAGGCCATAAGCTATGAAAAATGCGAATGGGTAAAACGAAGCGAAAAAGCCACTGATGTGAAAGCCATTAATAAAATCGTCATTGAGTGCGCCAATAACATTGGTCAGGAATGATATAACGAAAAACGTGAGCAGGATCAATCCCACGATGTAGTAGTTACGTTTCATGAAGTTTAATTTAGGCTATAAGAAAGCGTAACTAATATCCGTGTAAATTTTAGGATTACCTAACTTCCACAAAATTTTTAAAAAGTTTGCTCAAGCGTCTCAAATTTGTTACAAAAAAGTAGCCCTTAGACCTGTCCGATCTAAGGGCTAAATAAATCTTATAAGGAATATATTCTTATTTCAGCTTATCTATCATTTCATAACGATCTACTGAACGGTCATATTTTGGCCATTCATTAAACACATCATAATAAACGTATTTTTTGTTTTGATCAATTCCGGGAACAATCTTGCCGATAACCCTTTTAATATTATCGTTTTCTTTCTGTAAGCCCTTCACGTCTTTCAATTTAACGGTCGACATATAACTTACCACCGGATATACGCCTTCAGCTGTTTTTTGTGTGGATATACCGAATATCCTCGGGCGGGTTGGCACCTGTGTAACCGTAAATGGATATACATATTTTTTATTGATCTGATCCACTACTTTCAGTTCCAGATCATGAATTTCGCCCTCGCCGGGATATTTCCATCCGTAAACCGGCACTATGCACTCCTGCGCCATCTTCAAGTTGTTTAACGCATCTAACAGGTATTTTTTGGCATACAGTTCTTTAGCATCTTCCAAAAGTTGTGGTGCGGTTTTGCCGTTAAGCGTATATGGGTTTACCTCCAACTGGCTTATTTTCCAACCGTAATCATATTTGCTATAGACGGCAGATATAAGATATTTATTAGGAATATCCTTCGGGATAAAGAAGGCAGTATACATCTCGCGGGTATCGGCGGTGTATTTAAATGAATAGTTGTTTATCCCTTCATCGCCTGATTCTAATGTCTTATCGCCTTTTTCTTTATTTACAATGTAGTATTCATCCAACAGGGCATAATTACCATCTTTTAAATGATTGCTGCATAGTTCTATTAACCGCAAACGGCCGGGGTTTTCAATCAGGTCTTTTGACATCAGGCCGTCCATTTTGAGCTTGCTGTTTGCTTTGAGGCCTTCTATTACCTGGTCATTCAGCTTGTGAAAATCATCTCGTATTCCCGATTCGATTTTGTCATTCTTCCAGGTGCCGGGTTCATGAGGCTTACAGCTGATAAGAAAAGATGAGATAAGTACAAGGCTAAGAAGCCTGGTTAACAATGAGAGACGAGTAGTCATATGATATGTGATAACTAAGGTGATTTTATTGGTGCGATAATAACGATTCCAAATGATATTCCAAAGAGATGGATGACGGTCAAATATATGTTTGCCTGCTCTTAATTTGGCAAAACTTCTCCCGGAAATATTAACTATTTGGAAAATTTTGCCTTTGCATGGTCGGCTATTTGCTTTTTTTGTCCATGTTGAGCGGAATTTTAGAAGATGTTGATAAAAAAATCTATTTTATCAATTTTTTAGTGTAAATATTTAAAAATCAGATGTTTGAACCGTTAATTTCTATGGCTTTTTTTATCTTTCTGTGTCGAAATAGACCATGTAAAAAGAAAAAAAGTACATCGTTATACAATAATATCTTCTATAATACGTCTAAAGGGTCTAATTAATTTAACTATTATGAAATTACAGAACAGACAACTCCGGAAGGGGATTGCCATGTCCATGGCCGTGCTTGGTGCAACATTCTTGATCGCATCGTGTGCAAAGGATGCTCAAGTTAGTCCTCAAACAACCCAAACTGCAAGTACTTCAAACACATTGTCCTCAGCTTTTACCAGCCGTGCACTGGCAACAACTTACACTACATCAGGTGCAGTAAGTTACAGCGGTAAAAGTAATTTTACCATCAGTGGCCTATCTATTACAGGCGGCACTTATTGTATTTTTCTGAACAATTGCAGCAACGTAACTATTACAAACTGCCGTTTGGCCAATGCTGCAAAGTATGAAGTATACATGACCGGCAATTGCAAAAATGTTACGATGACCAATTGCTTTGTAACCGGCGGTGTTTCAGGTGTCCATGCAGAAAACTCATCAACCATAAAAATAAACAGCAACCAGTTCAAGAACATGAACGGACCGTTCCCTGGCGGTAACTTTGTCCAGTTTGTAAATGTGAGCGGCGGCGGTTGCCAGATCAACAACAATCGTTGTGAAGATATCGCCGGTGTTGGCAAACCGGAAGATGGATTGAGTGTATATAAATCAAATGGTTTGCCAGGCGATTCGATCCAGGTGATCGGCAATTGGATAAGAGGCGGTCAGTACTATAATACAAGCGGCGGTGGCGCAGCTATCGTTTTAGGTGATGTAGGCGGCTCGTACCAGGTGGCCCGAAACAACATTGTTGTAAACGGTGGCTTTGTAGGTATGCAGGTGCAGGGTGGTAGCCATATCAAAATGGATCATAACACTATTTATGGTGGGGTTACTCCATATTCAAACTGCGGATTATGCTATGGTAATTATTCAGGTGCAAGTAGCACTGACGTCAATATCAGCTACAACAAAGTAAAATACTTCAAAACAAACGGTCAGGAAAGCGACGCATGGTGGGACCCATCAACAGCCAGCCAGCCTACCGGATGGAGCACTAATATTTTGAAAGCAAATATAACTGCTACCATACTTCCAACAGCTATTATTACATTAAACTAAACTTAAATTGAATCATGGAGGCGGATTCAATTCCGCTTCCAGATTTTTGTCATAAAAGGTTCATTCAGGGTAGATCACGCCATATAAAGGAAATTAAGTTAATTTTTGACTAATAAAAGTATACTTAAAGGAAGATTTTGACGAAACTTTTTCACAATGGTGGAAATTTAATTCAAAATGCCTTGGTTTCCGGTAAATTAGTGATAATTTATTATAAATAAGATAGTTATAAATTAATCGCCGATAAGTAATCGCATTATTAACGCCCATTTTTCTGTTTAAGTGAAACTTATTTTCATCTGACATATAATATTATATCAATTTAGACGTCTTAGCTCTAAATTAATTTAACTATTATGAAAAAACAGAACAAACTTGGGCTTGTTGTAATAGTAGGTCTATTATCAGCAGCACTGATCACATCTTGCAGTAAGGACTCACAGGTTAAACCAGTTGAAACGGTGCCGACCAATTCCATGCACGGGTCTTTTACCAGCCATTCATTAGCCACTACTTACACTTCTTCAGCTCCTATCTCGTATTATAGTAAAAACAACATTACCGTCAGCGGCCTCGCTATTTATGGCGGAACCAACGGTATCGCTCTTTATAACTGCAATAATGTGCATATCACCAATTGCAAAATATATAATACCTCCAGTTTTGGGATCATGCTTAACAACTGTACCAACGTTACTGTTGACTATTGCTATGTAACCAACGCCAAATCAGGCGTGCATGTTTACAAGGGATCGGCCATTAAGGTGAACAATAACCAGTTCTACAATATGAACGGTCCGTTTCCTGACGGCTGCTTTGTTCAATTTGCAGGTGTTAGCGGTGGCGGTAACCAGATCAACTATAATAAATGCCAGGACGACGCATGGCACGCTCACCCTCAGGATGGGATAAATTTATACCAGTCAAATGGTATGTATGCCGATTCGATCCAGGTAATTGGTAATTGGATCAGAGGAGGACAAGTTCAGTTTGACTCGGGCGGTGCTGCCGGTATTGTATTGGGCGACATTGGCGGATCATACCAGGTAGCCAGGAACAACATTGTCGTAAATTCCGGATATGTGGGGATGCAGGTTGTGGGCGGTAACAATATCAAAATGGATCACAACACGATCTACTGTTCAGGCACTCCCGTTTCCAATACCGGTATCAATTGCGGAAATTACTCAGGTTTAGCCAGTTGGAACATTAATATTTCATACAATAACGTAAAGTGGATTCAAAGGACAGGCAACGAGTGGGATCTATGGCTGGATCATGTGGCCACCCCGGCTGGTTGGAGCACTAATATTCAGCATGCAAATATCACCTCGAGCGTGCTGCCGACGACTATGCTCACCATGCAATAATTAAATATTAGTAAAATATACTTAAGCTTACAGGTAAAATGAGAGCCGTAAAAAATCACGGGCTCTCATTTTTTATTATTGGGCAGCAATGTTAAATTATTCTAAACTTTTGCAAGTAAGGTGATCATTTTTTAAACTAAAAACGGAACACTCATTTTACTTTAAGTAATCCTTTTAAACTGTTGATAAATAGGAAATTGTTTACAGATTGTTTTGCACCAAAAAAGAGATGTCGCTACACTAATCTGACGAAAATCACTTTAACTTCTTTGTAAAAAAATATTGTTTTAATTATTTCAGACAATTTTTATTCACAATCTGTGGAAATTTTGTTTTTTTCTAAAAAATCGGACACCATCGAAAGTTTGCTGCTATAATTGTCTAAAAATCAATTTGTTGTATCGAAAAGAATGCGATTTAATTTCTTCTTAGTAAGGGAATTGTAGTTTAGGTAAAATATTTTCTTCATTGAAGTTCAATATTTTATGCAACTTCACTATCGTAACTCTAATTAATTTAACTATTATGAAAGCACCAAAACTAAACTGCAGAGCCAGTATTGCGCCGCATTTTGCAATATTGGCTCTTTTGTTATTTGCAGCGTCTTGTAAACAGGATGCACAGGTTTCTCCGGTAGCGACAACCCAGCCGGCGGTATCGTCCAACCCGATGAGAGGATCTTTCACAAGCAGGTCGTTAGCTTCAACGTACACCACTTCCGCTCCGATTTCCTATTACAGTAAAAGCAACATTACTATCAGCGGCCTTTCCATTAACGGCGGCACAAATGGTATCGCTCTTTACAATTGCAGCAACGTGCATATTACCAATTGCAAAATATACAATACGTCAAGCTTTGGCGTCATGCTAAATAATTGTACCAACATTACTGTTGATTATTGTTATGTAACTAACGCCAAATCAGGCGTACATGTTTACCAGGGCTCAACAATCAAGGTTAACAACAACCAGTTTTACAACATGAATGGCCCATTCCCTGATGGATGTTTTGTTCAGTTTGCTGGTGTGAGCGGTGGAGGTAACCAGATCAATTATAATAAATGCCAGGATGACGCGTGGCATGCCCACCCACAGGACGGTTTGAGCTTATACCAATGCAATGGTTTACCAGGCGATTCTATCCAGGTGATTGGTAACTGGATCAGGGGCGGTCAGGTTCAAAAGGATTCCGGCGGCGCCGGGGGCGTTGTATTAGGCGATGTAGGCGGATCATACCAGGTAGCCAGAAACAACATTGTAGTTAACCCGGGCTATGTAGGTATGCAGGTGGTTGGCGGTGCCAACATCAAGATGGATCATAATTTGATTTATAGTTCAAGTACGCCCGTTTCAACCACCGGCATCAATTGCGGCAATTATTCAGGCACCTCAAGCTATAACATTAATATATCATATAATCAGATCAGATGGTATCAAACATCTGGCTCTGAGTGGGATCTCTGGTTGGATCATGTTTATGCGCCAATTGGTTGGAGCACTAATATCCCGAAAGCTAATATTAGTTCCAGCATACTTCCGGCTACTATCATTACCATGCAATAAGGTAGCGAATGTTAATTCAAATGGTGAAGCCGATGGTTATCTATCGGCTTTTTTGTTTAAAAAGATTTTTGTTTCATTTCGGGAATTGACCATTCATTTTGATATTGATTTACTGACCTGTTTAAAAGCAGCTATGTTTTAATTATTTGATAAGTAATTGATTTATAGCATTATACTATAACTGCTGAAATTGTGTGGAATACTGGCACCCTTTTGGCAAAACAGAATTTATTTGAATATGTAAAAGGCTTTAAAATGAATGATATAACTTTGAGGATGCACCAGTTTATCGAGGATAGACTGGGGGTTGAGCGGTCAGCCATAAAAGATTCTGCTTCATTTTATAATGATCTTGAAGTGGATTCCCTGGATTTTTGTGAGTTGATTGTGGATGTAGAGAAGGAGTTTGATATACAGATACCTGATGATACATATGAAAAGCTTAAAACAGTTGGCTCCCTGGTAAATTACGTAGCCAGAACCATTAATTCGAAATTGTCTACAGTTGCCGGGATGGAAATGCTGAAGGAAGAGCAGCGCTTAAGTGCTTGAGGTAAAATAGCTCGTACTTAATTAAATTAAACTTACAGGAAGCAGGAAATAAAATCTGCTTCCTTCGTTTATTTTGCTTTCAACACCGATTTGCCCGCCCTGTGCTTCTATAAAGTCTTTGGCTATCGCCAACCCTAAACCACTGCCAGATATGTTACTCCCCGGATCAGGCACTTTGAAATATCGTTCAAATACTCTTGGTAAATAGGTTTCTTCAATACCACGACCATAGTCCCTGACAGAAAATTCTATCATTTTAGAGTGATGCTTCTTTACAGTCAGTTCAATAACAGACTTCTGAGGGCTATACTTGATAGCGTTTGACAGGAAGTTGATCAGTACCCAGGTGGTTTTATCCAGATCGGCCCATACTTCAGGAAGTTTCTTGGGGCAGCTGATCTTAATCTTTATTTCTTTTTGTCTGGCAAGCACTTTTATGGTTTCATGGGTGTATTTTACAATGTTCTGCGGGTGCGTATTACTAAAATTCAACAATAGTTTACCGGTTTCAACCTGCCCCATATCCAATAACTCGCCTGTAATCTTAAGCAGGCGGTCGCTATCGTCGTCGATGTTTTTGATCAGTTCTTTCTGAAGGTCATTCGTGGTTCCGAAGCGTTCATCTTCGAGCATTTTCAGGCTCATTTTCATTGACCCAATTGGCGTTTTCAGTTCATGAGAAATGGTAGCGATGAAGTTTGTTTTTGCCTCATCCAATTGATAAAAACGGGTAATGTTTTTCAGCAATATAAAATAGCCAATCCTGTTGCGCCGGCTTTTACTAAATAAGCCATCATCGGGTGCATTGATCTCGAACACCTCTCTTGAAAAATAGGTCTCGGCCCCGTCCAGGTACAATTTTATGTCGTTGAAAGATTCATCTTCCGTTATTAATTGAGCTAAAACATCATTTTCTGTGGCCACTTCTTCGGCTGGTTGACCGATGATCTCTTTTTCATTTACACCTAATAATTTCACAGCGACCGGATTTATAAAAGCGATGGTGCTGTTTTCATCAAACCCGATAATGGCATCCGTCACATTTTTCACAATAGCTTCTACTCTTAGTTGCTCAAAACGTATTTTGGCCTGGCTGCTGTTTTCATAGTCGTACAGTTTTGCGGCCATTTGGTTAAAGTCTTGGGCCAGGTCCCAGAATTCATCTTTAGTAGTAAACTGCAGTCTCTTATGGTAATTCTTATTGGCTATTTCTTTTATGCCTTCGGTAAGTTCTTTCACCGGATTGGTAATATAGTCCGGGAATTTAATCAGGAAAATAAGCGCGGTGATTAGACAAAATGCGTCTATAGCAACTACTGCAATGATGGCTGTCCGGGCATCCTCGTCAGCAGTTTTATTTCGTTGCCGTATGGCTTTCATATTGACTGACATGATGCCATAGGCAGCCACTTTCATATTAGCGCGGTATATGGCTCTTCTTAATGGATCGTCAACCGCGTTTCTAAACCGCACAAAATTGGCATATAAAGAGTCGGCCAATGCCTTTTCCCCGGGCTCTGTAATGTTTCCCAGTTCTTCGCGGATATTCTTCTCAATGATTTGTTGCTGAAGATTAAGGGGAATATTGGGGAGATCGAGTGCTTCATCGATGTTTTTAACAAACATCAACGAATCGTAATTATCCTTTAATATGTTCTTGTTATCTTCTGAAAGCTTATATATATAATAGGCTGCAAACCCCGAGCTTATTAATGCTAACAGGAAAAGGAGCCCAATCCCGGCGCGAAGATTATTTTTTATAGTCATGATAAAGCAAACTGGTTAGATTGTTCCGATCAATTGACGGAAAGGCAACTAATGTGCCATGCTATGAAACAGCAACAATATTTTATTACTATAAAATGCAACTGCAGCTGTTTAACACCATAAAAGGGCAATAAAAGGCTAGTAGCCTGATAAGGAATTATTTAAAGGTTCTAAGGATCGCTGCATTTTAATAACTATTTGATTGCTATCGTTTTTAGCGTTTTATCATTTTGAAAAAATACACTAACAAAATGAAAGGGTTTGTAATTTTAATTTTTTATAAAAAATGAAACAATCACTCATTATCAAGTTCAAACGCCCAAAATTTTAATTCGGGCATTCTTTTTGGCTATGGAACGAAAAATACCCCAAAGTATGCCATCAACAGTACTAATATTAGAGGACGAGAACAAATTCAGAGGACTGCTATCAAGAATTATTGAAGTTGAGGGGTACAAAGTGCTTCAGGCACAGTCAGCACGAGTTGGCTTAAAACTTTTAGAAACCGAAGATGTTCGTGTAGTGATCAGCGACGTTAAACTGCCCGATGCGAACGGTGTCGAGCTCGTAAAACGCATCAAAGAAATACATTCCTATATCGAGGTTATCAATTTAACAGCTTTTGGTTCTATCAAAGACAGCGTAAAGGCAATAAAAAATGGTGCTTTTGATTATATTATGAAAGGCGATGATAATGCCAGGATTATCCCAATCGTCAATACTGCGGTAGAAAAAGCCAACCTTCAATATCAGATTAATCAGCATGCCAATAATATAAATAAGAAATATAGTTTTGGCGCTATTCTTGGCAAATCAAAAGTGATTGTCGATTGTATTGACCTGGCCCGTAAGGTAGCAAAAACCAATACTACTGTTTTGCTGTTGGGCGAAACCGGGACCGGCAAAGAGATATTTGCAGAGGCCATTCATGAGGGTAGCGAACGAAAAGACAAACCCTTTATAGCCGTCAATTGCAGCGCATTTTCAAACGAATTATTAAAAAGCGAGTTGTTTGGTTACGTGGCAGGGGCTTTTACCGGCGCGTTAAAAGACAAAACGGGCTTATTTGAAGAGGCCGATGGTGGTACATTGTTCCTGGATGAAATAGGCGAAATGAACCTTGAACTACAGGCCAGATTATTACGTGTGCTGGAAAATGGCACTTTCAACCGTGTTGGTGATTCTAAAATATCTAAAGTAAATGCCCGCATTATTGCTGCAACTAATAAGGATTTAAAGCACGAAGCCGAAAATGGCAGATTCAGGCTGGACTTATTTTACCGGCTGGCTGTTTTTACGATTTATATCCCGCCCCTTCGCGAGAGAAAAGAAGATATTGAAATCCTTGCCCGTAACTTCATGAAGGAATTCTCTATCAAACTGAATAGGAAAATCACGAGTATGGATGATGCTTTTCTGAAAGTATTAAATGAACATTCCTGGAAAGGCAATGTCAGGGAATTGCGGAACGTGATTGAGAGAACGGTAATCATTGCTAATAACGATACGCTCTCATCAGATCTGTTACAATTTGATTTTTATACCGAAATACTGGAACAATCTTCTCAAACATTAGATCTGGCCGATATCGAAAGCCGCTACATCCGTAAGGCATTGCATCAAACTAACGGCAACAAAACAGAGGCTGCCAAGCTCCTGGGTATAGGTTTATCAACGCTATACCGCAAAATTGAGGAGTATCAATTGTAAAATATCCTAATTTTTATCTAATAATTCCAAATTATGCAATAAAAAATTTCATTTTGATGTGTTTTGTCAAAAAACAGCATTTTTTTTAGATCATTTTTTATTTTTTTGTTATGAAAATTGAAAAATAGCCAATATTCATGCTATCAAAATTGAAATTTTAATAATTTTTTAACCTTCCACCTGTTTTTGATTAAAATAATTCTTCAGCGCATCCCATTTTGACATCCCACCCTATCAGTTTGATAAAAAAAAAGCCCTTGAATATTTTTCACTTTTTCATAAATAACTGATTTTATGGTTATTGTATATTTTTTGATTTCGTTGGCATTCCGCTGGCATACCCGTTAGCGATAAGTTGATCAACCATTATCAAAGCACAAACGAACTATTTAACTAATTAATCAGCATGAAAAAACTCTTTACGTTCACACTTCTATTAGGTGCCATTTATCAGGCATCAGCCAATACACATGTCAATACTATTGTCCGGTCAAAGTCAGATTCTACTAAAGTAGCTAAACCGGACAGCGCTAAAAAAGCCGATCCTGAGCCAGACGCTTTGGCGTATGCTGACTTTTCATGGGTGAACGGCCAAAATCGCCAGACTTCAAAGCTGCTGGATAACCAATACTTCACCGGTGATTTTACCTTCGATATGAATTATACCGCGTCGGACAGAAATCCGGTAGATAACACAGTAACAGGTTCAACTGCCTTAGCAAGAAATCGTGAGGTGGATGTATCATTTGTAGGTATCGGAGGCGACTTCCATTATGCTAATGTGCGCGGCCGTATCATGACCCAGTTTGGTACGCGCTCAACAGTAGTGCCCCGCAATGACTATAGCGGGTACCGCGGGCAATATGACCTGCCCGATGCTTACCGCTATTTGAGCGAAGCTTACGGAGGTTACCATTTTAATGTATGGAAGGGTATCAATGTCGACATGGGTATTTTCATGTCGTACATCGGTATGTTCTCCTACAATAACTTCGAGAACTGGAGCTATCAACCATCATACACTTCTGATAACACCCCCTGGTTCTTTAATGGTATCCGTGTACAGATGTTCCCTTCACTAAAAACCAAAATTGAACTTTGGTTTATCAATGGATGGCAGTCTTATGGTGTGTTTAACAAAATGCCGGGTCTGGGCTTCTCTATTGTAAACAGGCCGAACAAATCTATCTCATGGGTAAGTAACAACTACTTTGGAACTGACGTTGCAGGCGCACCTGGTGTAAAGAGGTTCCACACCGATAACTCCTTCCAGCATTTGTATTATGACGCTGCCGATAAAAAAGGATCGGGTATTAAACGTGCCGCATTTACATTAACCGGTGACTTTGGTATTCAAACCGGTAATGCTCCTGGTGGCGTTGTTTACTCGGCGTTTGGCAAAAACGCATCCAACTTCATCAGTGCTATGGCTTACCACAGACTATGGTTTGGCGATCAGATGAGGTGGGGATGGACAATTGGTGGTGGGTTTATGTCGAATCCAAGCCGCTACCTGGCCCTTGTTCCTCCGGGGCAAGCCACAGACTCATTCTTAGCTGCTTCAGTTCCCGGATCTAAAATGGCCGGTTGGGATGCTTCATCCAGCTGGGACTATAATCCTAACCAATGGCTGACTTTACGTTTTGAAGTTGTGCACCGGTTTATGAATGTACCATATTTCAATGGCGGGGGCGGTATCACTGGCCCGGGCGGATATCAGACAAATCCTGCTACCTCATTTAACCCGAACTCTTATATCCCGTCATCATCATCATTCACGCCTGATCTGGTGAAGTCTGAAAATAGGGTTATCGTAGCGATAATGACAAGATTTTAAAACAAGTAAAGGGAGTGAGGTCGATTAATAGCGCCCTTTTTTAGAAAGATAAACAGTTGAATGTTTAACAATTAAAAAATAAGAAAATGAAAACTATTAAATTATTTATCACCGCTTTGTTGATGATAGTTTTTGTACAAAACACATTCGCAAAGCAAAAAATTGGGTTGTATCTCACAGCCGAAGACTATCTGAACCATAAATTAAGCTATGAATCAGATGGCAGCAATGGCAACAAGATTTTACTGCACGCTGTATTTGGCAGTTACAAGGTTGTTGTTGTACAGAACGGCAAAAAGCACTTCTTCTCAAAAAGTGAAATTTTTGGGTACAAGCTTAACGACCAGGACTACCGCTATTTTAACAATTCGGCCTATCGGATTATCGATACCAAAGGTTTTTATATCTATGGCTATTGCAAATTGGTGCCGGCAGGTAAAGGGGTGAAAGATGCCGAATCCTTTTATTTCAGCTCAAAAGCGGATAATGAAATCAAGCCGCTTACCATGGATAATTTGCAGGACGTGTTCTCAAAAGATACAAAATTCCTATACTCTGTACAGGGCTTTTTCAGAACTGACAACGAATTGACAGCTTATGATACCAACCTGAAGGAGTATAAATTAAAATACTTATACGCTCAAACTATTAGCAGATAGTTAGGGGTATAATGTTTGATTGTTTGATTGAACGTGCACTATGGGCGAAAGCCTATAGTGCACATTTTTTTAAATGCTTACCAGGTTCTTTACATCATTCAGTTTGCGGCAACTATTAGTGGTAATGATGTTATTGCTAGTCTGCTTAAAATAATTAACAATAATTGCTTCTTCTGTATCCGCAGCAAACTCCTTATCAAAGCTTATTTCGGTTTCGGGTATATTGTCAAAGCTTTTATCGTCAACCCTTTGCTTAACTAAGATGTTTTTCAATGCGACGGGCCGCCTGTTCCTCACGCTTACGGTGGTGCTCACACCAAACAATACTTCAGGTTTGGTTTCGAGCCCGATATTAAAAACATATTGTTCCATTTCTTCAAAGTCGAGGTTTTGGCAGTTGATATACAGGCATCCATCGCGTATACCGATTACCTTGCCACTGTAACGGTGCCCTTCTGAAACTGACCTTACCACAATCTGCCCGTTATCCAATTCTTTCAGTATAAAAGGTGTTTTTACAATATTCCGACTACCATCGGTCTTGGGGTAATAAAGGAAATAATTACCGAGGTAATAGCTCTTTACGATTGCCAATGAGGACCGGCTAAAACCATTTCCCGAAAAAGTAAGACGCGACAAATTATTATTGTAGGCATCCATGCGCTGCTCCGGTGCTTTTTGCCACTCGTCCCATTCGGCAAAGGGGATCTGTAAAAATACGGCCAGGGCATTGACCTTTACATATTTGGCATCACCTCCGTTCCAATAGCTTTGCAGGGTTTTGCCGCTTATCCAGTTAAAAACGCGGTATTCGCCCAGCGAACTCAGGTGTTTTATAAAGTCATAAATATGGCTTGCCCTCATGCTGCGCAATTGTTTTTCGAGACTATGCTTGCCTATAATAAGGTTCATCTCCACCAGGTCGGGATTAACCAGCACTTCTTTGGTAATCTGCCGGTTGATCACTTTGGCTACCAGGTTAAATTGTGTGCGGGTAAAACCTTCCCACCGGTTGTCCTTGTTTTTGTTTTTCAGGGTAGCCACAATATCGGGATGTTCCTCAACAGCGATCTTTAATTTCTCGGTTAACTGCATGTATTAATTCACAGGTATTTAATGAAATATTTACGTTGATTTTATAAATGATCAAATCTAAAGAGCTCAAAATGAGCATCTAAAACCGTCAAAATTTATAATTCGACTTTTGTCAAAAATCTGACCAATAAATATACTTAAATCTGACTAAGCGTAAATATCTATAAATCAATTCATAAAAAATAATTACAATTATTTTTTTGACTTATATTTTTACTCATTTGACTTAGTGATATTGTGATTACAAAATGTTACTTGTGCCTTTTTTCAAAAAAGAGAATTTTTTAAGTACGGTCGCGATGGGTTTTGAAACAGCTGGGTAACATCACTTTATGTAGTTTATTAATCCATTTTTATCTGATAATTTTAAATAAGGAAACGCCCATTCACCATTAAATTCCTCATATGAAGCAAAC
>JAFAKI010000292.1 GCA_019235595.1 Mucilaginibacter sp.
CATAAAGGCAAAATATGGGTTAAAAGCGAAGAAGGGGAGGGATCGACATTTTATTTTAGCTTGCCGGTGGTCTGAATCAGGATTTACAGAATTTTTAAATTCGCTCCCGCGAGTTTAACGCAGTGTAACTCGTGGTTGTGCACTCTCTTAGCTTTCAGCTAACTTTAATCTTAACGTAATCAGCTGAAAGCTTCAACAATTATTCACCACGAGCTGAAAGCTCGCGGCAGCGAGTGAATTCTGATTCTGACATTTACAATCCCATAAAGTACTCCGTAAAATCCCTAAAGCTGTCAAAGCGAACATCGTGATCATCCGTAGCGCCAAAACCGTAGCTTACAAAAACAAACGGAAGCCCTGCCAATCTGCTTTGTTCGCCATCGCCTTCCGTATCGCCCACATAAACCGGGCTTTTTAGCTGATGCCTGTCGATCAATAATTTAATATTATGATGCTTGGGCATGTAATTAGTACCATAAGCTATTTCGTCGATAATGTGCTCGTCGATACCCGCCCAGTCAATAAAAAGTCTGATAATGCCTTTGGCGCAATTGCTCACGATAAAAAGTTGGTATTGGGTTGCTAATCGTTTTAAACCCTCCTTCACCCCGTCGTATAACACACCACCTTGTTGCGGCAGCAGTACTTTACGCACATCGTTCACTTTAGCATAAATTTCTTCCTGCTTTTCTACCGGGTAACCGGGCATAATGGCGTTCCAAACCTTTTTGCCTTCCCAGCCCACCATTTTGGCCAATTCATCCCTTTTGACTGACTTGTCAATGCCCAGCTCTCTGAAAACGACGTTCCACGATTCGGTGTAGGTATCAACGGCATCCCAAAGGGTACCATCCATATCAAATATGATACTATCAGGTTTTTCCATGTTATTTTTCGACTTGAGCAAAGATGTGAACAAATTATTATTTCATTTTTAATTTATTTCATTAAAAATTCAGAAATAAGTGTGATTTTTACCCTTGATAAGGTTTAGGTTTGGCCTGAATTAGCGAGTAAAACAGGTCACAATATCCCCTGCTTCCCGGCAGGGGATTATTTTTTTTGAAGTTCCGGTTCTCAAAATCGACGAATAAGTAAAAAGTACCATTGATCCTGCATTTATTGCCATGCTGAATAGCATATATCATGTACCTTTGTTCTATGCAAGCCACAATACCAGTATATGATATCTGCAAGCTTTCCGACTTTCAACAGGAGGACCTGCTCATCAGCCGGTTTGCTGTTTATTTGCAAAAACACAAAGATCTTTACTTCCCGCACAAGCATACCTTTTACCACCTGGTTTTGTTTACCAAAGGCGGGGGCACACATGCTATCGACTTTAAAACTTTTGACGTTACTCCCTACCAGATATATTTCATGATACCCGGGCAGGTGCATTCGTGGAATTTTGAGGGCGAAGTAGACGGCTATGTGGTTCATTTCTCCGATTCGTTCTTCGAGTCGTTTTTGTTAAAGAATGAATACCTGGATCAGTTCTCTTTTTTTAGCGGCATTATTGACGACGCCGTGATCCAGATCGAGCCATCTCTGCAATCAAAGATAGCGGCTCTATTCGAAGACATCATTGCAGAGAGCGTAACTACAGACCGGATGGGGCTCGACCTGATAAGAGCACTATTGCTACAGTTGTTTATCCTGCTGAACCGCACCAATACCGGCAAAAAAGAAAAACAGGTATTGCCCTACAACTATACCTTGCTGAAAACCTTTCAGAAGCTGATCGAGAAAAACTTTGCCACACTAAAGTTGCCGAGGGATTACGCTGAACTGATGTATATCACCCCAAATCATTTAAATTCGCTGTGTAATGATCTGTTGGGCATCTCGGCAGGAGAGGTTATCCGCAACCGTATCCTCCTGGAGGCAAAAAGGCTGCTTATTAATCTTGATCTGACCATTACCGAGATAGGTTATCAGCTCAATTTTAGCGACAATTCGTATTTCACTAAGTTTTTTAAAAAATATGCCGGCACAACGCCGGAAGAGTTCAGGAAAGTCACCTTAAATCATTAAAAAAATGACTGCAGAAATTGATAATATACCTGTAAAGCCGCTATCAGAGTTTAAGGCCGCTTTACAGTGCAAATGCCCTAAATGCCGTAAGGGCGATATGTTTATTGGCGGAATGTACAGCTTTGGCAAAAAAAGATCCTATGCCAACTGCCCATACTGTAACTTTCAGTTCGAGATTGAGCCCGGATACTTTTATGTGGCCATGTTTGTAAGCTATGCCATGAACGTGGCTCAGATGGTTACCTTTGCTGTAGCTACCTTTGTGCTTACCGGTTCAGAATCGCCATGGCTTTATATTGCGATATTGCTTGGAGGAGCCTTTATACTGTCGCCATTCAATTTTCGTTATTCAAGGGTAATCCTGTTGTATTGGCTTACTCCCAACCTGAATTATGATCCTGAGCGGGCAAAAAAACCATACAAAGAATTAATGCAATAATTTAAACGGGGATCCGGTACAGGAAGAATTCTGTATCGGGTTCCTGCTTTTGAAAGCCTATAGCTTCATACAGGCTTTGTGCGGTGTAATTGTCTACCGCTGTTTCCAACTGTACATAACTCGCACCGTCACTTTTGGCAAAATCCATTGCGGTTTTTATCAGCGCTTCGCCGATGCCTTGTTTGCGAAAACCTGGTTCGACATAAAGGTCATTTAGTATCCAGTTTTTAACTGCGCTCACCGATGAATATTTCGGATATAATTGGGTAAAGCCTATTGGTAAATCATTTTCTAAAGCAACAAAGATTACCGATTCATTATTACCCAAACGTGTTTTGATAAATTTTTCGGCCAGCGCCGGGTCGCTGCTCTTTTGGTAAAATACCCTGTATTTGTCAAACAGGCCGATAACCAGGTTAGCTTCTGCCAGGTCAATTCTTTTTATTTTCATAAGATACTTTTTGTTCATATATACGTGTCAAGCTGCTTGTCGAAGCATTGGCGGGCGAGGCCTTTGCGCACCGCACTTCGACCAACTCAGTGTGCCACCCGTTTTTTGTTTTTACTGCTAACTACTAAATAAAAGAGCGTTGTCAGTCTGAGCTTGTCGAAGACTATGTCGGGAAAGGCCATTATGCACTACATTTCAAGGGACGCTGTGTGGCAGTCGATTAGTTTTTAGCTGTTTTGGACAATTCAGGTAATAATTCCCAATTGCCATTTATCAATGCTTCTTTCTTCGCTCTCCGCCACCCCTTGACCTGTTTTTCAAAAGCTATTGCCTGATTTACGTCGGTAAATCTTTCACAGAAAACCAACTTTAGAGGTCTTCTTTTATAGGTATAACATTTTGGGTTTTCACCCGTCTGATGTTCGTAAAAGCGTCTGTCAATATCATTTGTAATGCCTGTATAATATGAGTTATCACTGCATAATAAAATATAAACGAAGTATTGTTTCATTTTGAAAATAGAGCTTTAATACTAAGTCTGTCGAAGCATTGGCGGGCGAGGCCTTTGCGCACCACACTTCGACCAGCTCAGTGTGACACCCGTTTTTGTTTTTAGGGTTAACTACTAAATAAAAGAGCATTGTCAGTCTGAGCTTGTCGAAGACTATGTGGGTAACGGCCTTTACGCCCTGCACTTCGGCCAGCTCAGTGTGACAGCATCTTTTTATTTGCCAACTTACAAAAAAGCCATCTCTAAATTATCAGAGATGGCTTTTGAAATATAATAATGAGACCCTTTTATTACTGTTGTTTTCCTACAATTGCTGCAAATTTGTTTCCATAATCCTTCAACTGCTTATCCACTTTGTCAGCGATGGCAGTCTGATGATTATCTTTTGATATTTGCGCCAGCGCATTCAAAAGTGACAAACCCAATTGCACGGTGCGCTGATCTACGTTTGACACATCCTTTTGCAATATGTTGTAATTGTAATCCAGCTGGTCTGTAACATAGTTATCAATGCTGTTTACATATTTGTTGGCTAGCGTAACATCATTCAAAGTATATGCTGTTGCAACGATAAAATACTTGCTGCGTGCCAGATCAATAAACGGATAAATATCAGGCATCTCTGCATCATATTTATTCAGCACTTTCAGCGCCAGGTCTTTGTGACCTTCCTGGATCAGATTTTGGGTCAGTTCAAGAACGGTTGACATGATAACCGGATAGAACATGGTAGTCGATTCCGGGTCAAGATATTTAGCAGTTTTGAAATTGCCCCATTTAAACTTGTTCATGATGTTATTGTACATCACCAAGGTATTGGTTTTGCTTAATTGTTCGTGGTTAGCGGTATCCGCTTTAAATGGAATAAGGTGATAAGTAAACCCTTCTTTGTATAAATAAGGCTGCAAGCCCATCATGTTTTCCTGGCCTACGGTTATGGTAAAGCAGATAGGACGCTTCCAGTTATTATGTGCCAAAATATCCAAAAATGCGAGGTTGTCCTTCGTAACAAAGTTCGAGGTGTATTTCCAGGTTATGGTATCGGCGAGCCTGCTTTTCTGGTCTGCACTTATTACGCCGTCCTTCACCACTTCATCCCGATTTACGCCCAGTTTAAAGTTTTTGGTAGGCAGGTAATTGATCTTGGTTCCGTCCTGCAAAGTGTATTTCGTCGCATCATTGTCGGACGTAATAAAGTCGAACACCTCCCTCAGATCAGTTGAGCCTTGTATGCCCCTGTCGATATACTGTACAGCGTCACGCACACCTTCTTTATACTTATCATAAGGCATAGTAATTGGCAACGGCTCCGATTCGTTCATTTTTTTGGTCATCTGGCGGATGTACCAATCACCGCTGAACAAGCTCAGGTTCACAATGCGCACGTCAGGCCTGATTCCTTCTACTTCCTGATCATACCACAACGAGTAAGTATCATTATCCCCATAGGTGAACAGGATGGCGTTAGGCGGGCACGATATCAGGTAGTTATAAGCCATATCGTGTGGTGTCATTTTGGTTGAGCGGTCGTGTGTGCCCCATTCTTTGCTGGCAACCAATATCGGAATGAGTAAACAAACCGCCGTTGCGGCCATGCCTGCCGTTTTTGGCGTCATAAATTTCTTAGCCAGATCAGCCAGGGCGATAACACCTAAACCAATCCATATCGCAAATGCATAAAATGAGCCTACATAGGAGTAATCACGCTCGCGAGGCTGTACACTCGGCTGGTTTACATACAGCACAATGGCCAGACCCGTAAAGAACCAAAGCAGCAGTACCACCAATGCATCTTTCTGATCGCGTTGAAAGTGGAATATCAAGCCAATCAAGCCTAAGATCAACGGAATAGCATACAATGGCGTATAAGCATTGCTCGCATAAATTGGAACACCATTACCATGCTCAGTTAATGATTTTGGCAGATGTTTACCTGCATCCAGTATGCCAGATGTCCAGTTACCGTCAATGCCTTCAGTGCTTTGCTGACCGTCTAACTGGTTATATCGGCCTACATAATTCCACAAGAAATAACGGAAATACATCTGATACATCTGCCAGCTAAACATCCAACGCATATTATCGCTAAATGTTGGTGCGTCAGTCTCGCCCATATGCAGCCATTCCCTATAAAAACGGGCGTCCTGTGCATAAGAACCATCGCTATTCTCGGTATTATACATTCGTGGGAATAGGGTGGTATGATCGTACACCGTATTTACTTTACGGCCTGCATTTTCGTATTTCTTTTCTCCTTTTCGGTAGATTATGCTGCCCTCTGTCTGGTCAACCGCCTTAGCATCAAAATAAGGGCCGCTAAGCAATGGCGTTTCACCATACTGGATACGGTTCAAGTAGCCATATAGGGTAAATGCATTATCCGGGTGTGAGTTATTCAGGTCGATATTGGCCGTTGCGCGAATTGGAATATAAGCGAATGAGCTATAACCAAAGTAGATAAATGCGACGCAAAGCAGTATCAGGTTAAGCGCTGGTTTATTCTTTTTAATGCTCCACCATATACCGAATATGATTAATCCGATCAGGATAGCGAAGAAGAAAAATGCCCCGCTGCCAAAGCCCATTCCCAGGTTGTTCACAAAGAACAGGTCGAAATAAGCGGCAAATTGTATAGTATATCCCCTAATACCGTATTGCACCAGGCCAAGGATCACTATGCTGATCAGGAAAGCGATAACACCGCTTTTTACATTAATATTTTTATACCTGCGGAAGTAGTATACCATCACGATAGCCGGGATCGTCAGCAAATTCAAGAGGTGGATACCGATAGATAAACCCACTACATAAGCTATAAAGATGATCCATTTATCGGCGCCGGGTTCGTCAGAATGAGCGTCCCATTTCAATATCGCCCAGAATACGATAGCTGTACACAATGATGACAAAGCAAATACGATGGTTTCAACGGCCGAGAACCAGAAGGTATCGGTATAAGTGAATACTAATGCACCTACCAAACCACCGCCGAAGATCAGAATTTGATTGGTACTATCGGCTTCTTCACCCTTTTTAACCAATAATTTTTTTGCGATAGCAGTGATGGTCCAGAACAGGAACATGATGGTAGCGCCACTGGCCAAAGCCGAGCCCATATTAGTAAAGTAGGGCACTTTAGTTTTATCGCCCATAGAGAAGAGCGAGAAAAACTTACCCAGCATGGCAAAAAGCGGGTAACCGGGCTGGTGGGCCACTTGCAAACGATAAGCGCAGGAGATAAACTCGCCGCAGTCCCAGAAGCTTACCGAAGGCTCTAATGTCAGAATATAAGTGATTGAAGCGATGACAAAACACAGCCATCCTAAAAGGTTATTGATCTTTTTGTATTGCATGGACGATAATTAGTATACTTTTTTCGCGGGGCTAATATCTGTATTTTTATAAATCTTTCCAGATAAATAACAAACGCGTTAACATCTTTTAACAAATGTCACCGAAATTATGGAAAATAGTCGGAAGCGGGAAAGAAGTTTGCAGTTGTCAGTTTGCAGTGGGCAGATTTAAAATAAATGACCGGACTGCAAACCGCAAACTGGCAACTGCAAACTATCTCCGCGATTCACTTCAAATGCGACAATTAACCAACTGAGGCACAATCATAAAACTTGCTTATTCCGTTTGTTTTTTTTTGTACCTTACATAACCCTTAATCACAGAGATGAAAAAGTTAGCCATTACCCTCGCGCTGATAACTTTAATACTCAGCGCCTACGCGCAGAACAAAAAGATAGACACCCTAAGGGTTGCCCTGAGTAAAGCTACTCAGCCCGATACCGTCCGGTTAAAAATATTACATGAACTAGTCCGTAATTATTTCATTTCGAAACCTGACTCTTGCCTTCTTTTTGCGCAGGAATCTTATGACA